>NZ_BAAADA010000083.1:0-32357 GCF_039522005.1 Alkalibacterium indicireducens | reverse complement strand
TCTGGTAACTGACTTTTCAAGAGCTGTTTTCAGGAAACCCTTTATTCTATATGTCTTATGACAGCGATTGTGCGATTTTACTGTGGCTTGAAGTCTCAAGCTTTGGTACAATACATAGAGAACAGAAAAGAGGAATATAATATGACACACCCATTTGATAAATTTAATTTATCGCCTTACCTGATTGAAGCCATTTCAGAAATCGGCTTTAACGAACCCACAGACATTCAAAATAAAGTGATTCCAGAGGTTAAAAAAGGAAGAGATATTATCGGACAGTCTCAGACTGGATCCGGTAAAACGCACGCGTTCTTACTGCCTTTATTTAATAAACTGAACCCAGAGAGAAACACTGTTCAAGTCGTTATTACTGCACCAAGTCGTGAACTGGCTGAACAGTTATACAATGCAGCCTCTCAGCTGGCAGAACATTCTGAGCAGGAAATCATTGTGCAGTCATTTATCGGCGGAACAGATAAAAACCGTCAGATTCAAAAACTCAGCAATAAGCAGCCGCATGTAGCGATCGGTACACCTGGTCGTCTTCTGGACTTGATCAATGCCAACGCACTTCTGACACACACAGCTCCATTCATGGTCGTTGATGAAGCGGATATGACCTTGGACATGGGATTCCTGGAAGATGTTGACCAGATTGCCTCTCGTCTGCCTGAAAATGGACAGATGCTGGTCTTTTCCGCAACCATACCTCAGAAGCTTCAGCCTTTCCTGAAGAAATATATGAAGAGTCCATTGATCATCGAAGTGGAAAACGAGCAGGTTATTGCGGATACTGTTGATAACTGGCTGATTTCTACCAAAGGCAAGAACAAGATCGACCTGATCTACAACTTGCTGACGATCGGACAACCTTATCTCGCACTGGTATTTGCAAATACAAAAGAACATGTTGATGACATAGCCCGTTCCCTTAAGAAAAAAGGCCTGGATGTAGCAGTCATTCACGGAGGCATCTCTTCAAGAGAACGTCGCCGTGTCATGAGACAGGTTCAGAACCTGGACTATCAGTACGTTGTAGCGACCGATCTGGCTGCACGGGGCATCGACATAGAAGGTATCTCACATGTCATCAATGCTGAAGTCCCTCAGGATCTGGATTTCTTCGTTCACCGAGTTGGTAGAACAGGACGTAATCAGCTTCCAGGTACTGCGATTACTCTTTACGGCCCAGATGATGAGCAGGATATTCAAATCATTGAGAAAAAAGGCATTGAATTTAAACCTAAGGAAATCAAGAACGGTGAAATCGTCGATTCATATGACCGTAACCGTCGGGACAAGCGTAAGCCTGTCAGCAAAGAGGTATCCTTTGACCCTGAAATTCACGGGATGAGAAAGAAGGCCAAGA
Organism: Alkalibacterium indicireducens; assembly: GCF_039522005.1. Lineage (NCBI taxonomy): Bacteria > Bacillati > Bacillota > Bacilli > Lactobacillales > Carnobacteriaceae > Alkalibacterium > Alkalibacterium indicireducens. Next base: position 30,988 of record NZ_BAAADA010000083.1, on the reverse strand, counting down.
AGAACATCAAACCGGGATACAAGCGGAAGATTGAACGTAAGAAACAGGCGAAAAGACAGCGCGCAAGACGACTTGAACGTCGAAACGACAGAGACTAACTAACTTAGAAGCAGCGAACCCATTATATCAAGGGAACGCTGCTTTTTTATATTTGGAGAGGATTGGTATTTTATAAGGTGCTCACGGTTTTTTTCTATAAATTATTGAGTGAGTTAGTCGTGATCGGCTCATTATCAAAGCAAGCGATACAAAATAGTCCTAATCAAGCTGCCTAGTTACAGTTTAACCTTACCACGTATTGTTAAGATATAAGTAGAATTGCCTCTAACTACAGTTCCGCTACCTATGCCCTTAAAAAGGTCCCGCTAAAAGCATTCTAATGATAGTTTAAAGCTTTTTCGGCAGAAAAACTGCAGCTAGAAGCCTCCTAACGGTGATTATGATCTTTTTGCAGCTCTAAAATATAACTAGAGCGGTCCTAGCTATATCTTATTTCTGACTATGGGAAATAAACTACAACTAAACTTACTCTACCTGTAGTTCGTAGGCAAGATGGTAACCACTAATAAACTGAGAATCGACGCAGCAGTAGTTCATCGACTCGATTAGAGATGAAAATCGACCTACATCATCAACCTCAGTCAAAAGGACCGTCACAGGACAAAAAAATAGAGCAAGCTCCCATTACAGGTTACTTGCTCTATAAAAAATATTATGTTATCCCTTGTTGTGAGGATCTTTTCGTTCAGGAGCGACCGCTTTTAAAGAGGTGAACAGGAAATACAAGGCGAATCCGAGCTTCAGTTCGAAAGCAAAAGGAACGGCCAGGCCGATTCCTTCCAAAATAGAAAGCAAGAGGGTCGGTACACTTAAACTGACGAGTGCCATACGAGCGTTCTTTCTGAATTTGAAACGTAGGCGGAACAGGGTAACTAGGATGTTGGCAAATAGTGATACGATCAGCCACTCATATAGTAATACAAAGGCACTGGCAAAATAGGCAATTAAGAAAATCAGCACTAGGACAAGTGGAGACAGTCTGCCGATCTGCTGAAAAGTTGTTCGTAGATAAGTATCGTCCAGTCCATCCAGCTGTTCATAACTGACTGGGAGTGAGCGCCCGGTCACATTCATGTAGAACTCGTCCTGCATCAAACCGATACCAATTGGGACATTTAAGCGTTCCAGGTTGGCATCAATTTCGTTCGTCTCTATGGCACCGTTTGGATCGAAGAAGAACAGGAATAAATTAGTCTGATGCACGTAGGTTTCCTGATCAGCTTCTGTCTGCAGTTGACCGTCTTCAATGGTGAAGGTGGGTAAGGTCTCTGCTATTTCTGTTCCGTCATTTTGAAGATTGCCCATTACATTAGATAACAGGGAGGCCAGGGACAGGGTTAGGATGAGCGTCAGGAACGTGAAGTAAGCCAACACCTGTTTTCTGGTCATATTTTTCGCTTGTACAAGCTTTTTAGGATTTAAGAATCCAATAAGTATATATTCTTTCACATTTTACCTTCCTTATCGTCAATTTCTCATAGAAACAGTGTACGTTGCCGGCTGAAAAAAAGCAATCAGACTTTTGACTGACTAGCAGCGCTAAACTGATTACGATAAGTGTCATTGGTCTGATAAGGTCTAAAAGGGAGACTTACTAAAATAAAGCAATTTTATTTGCTAAAATAATCATAAGTGATAAAATAAAGATGTACGATAATTTGTATTGGGAGGAATGTTAACTATGACGTACACTTTACCAGATCTACCTTATGATTATGATGCATTGGAGCCACACATCGATAAAGATACGATGCATCTCCATCATGATAAGCACCATGCGGCATATGTAACTAAAACAAACGCAGCACTGGAAAATCACCCTGAGCTTGCTGAATTAAGTATTGTGGACTTAATGAAAAAACTGGATTCTGTTCCAGAAGATATCAGAACTGCAGTAAGAAATAATGGTGGCGGACATGCCAACCACTCTCTTTTCTGGGAAATCTTATCTCCAAATGGTGGAGGAGAACCAGAAGGCGAACTAGCTGACGCAATCAACGATGCATTTGGCGGTTTCGGTGAATTCAAAGAGAAATTTAATCAGACAGCTGCTGGCCGTTTCGGTTCAGGCTGGGCATGGTTAGTTGTTGCTGACGGAAAATTGGAAGTCATGGATACTTTGAACCAGGACTCTCCTTATTCTGAAGGGAAAACGCCTATTCTTGGACTAGACGTCTGGGAACACGCGTATTACCTGAACTATCAGAACAGACGTCCTGACTACATCCAGGCATTCTGGAATGTTGTCAACTGGGATGAAGTGGCTAAACGCTTTAACGAAGCTAAATAATTCTCAACCGATCGAACTGGTCTCCTTCTTTGAAGGTGACCAGTTTTTTAGAGAACAAAGTTTGAATGTAAAATGAAAATTTACATTTTCTTCCTTAAATTTCTTCGTGGTATGTGGCTTTTAAATGGCTGTTTTGGTAAACTAGTAAGAGGTTAATAGTCTCTACTACGTGATTTTAAACGTTTATAGAAACAGGTCTATTAAACCAATCCTAAATTCAACAATATAATACACATCACAGGAGGGAATTGAGTGAAGACACCAGCTCAAAAAAGAAGAGATAAGAAAAAGTCCCATATCCCTTTCCGATTGAATTTACTCTTTTTTATTGTATTTTTACTTTTCTCTAGTTTGATACTTAGATTAGGTTACTTGCAGATTATTAGAGCAGATGAATTTCAGGCAGAAGTTGATCGGACAGAGAGAACCACGATCACTGGCAGTGTGCCACGTGGTGAAATATTTGATGCAAACTTGAGACGTCTGGTGGGGAATGAAGCAAGACACACCATTACCTACACGAGAGGGCGTAATGTTCCGGCTAGCCAGATGGCAGAAGTCGCTTATGATCTGGCTGACTATATTTCGATGCCTTCCGTTCCATTTTTTGCTGTCGATTCCGGCGCGGACTTAAGCAGACGTGATCTCCAGGATTACTTTATCGCAAGTAATCAGGACGTTATTCGTGAAAGAATGTCAGATGAAGAAATGACGATGGGTGGATCGGATGCCTATCAGGTTATGCTGAATTATGTAGATGACGCTGAACTGGAAGAACTGACGGAACGTGAGCTTGAAGCGGCTGCGATATTCAAGAAAATGAATGCCGCCTATGCATTGAGTACCGTCAATGTAAAAAACGAAGATGTCACGCATGAAGAAATTGCTCGTATCAGTGAAAATCTAGATAACTTGCCGGGTGTGGGAACCGGAACTGACTGGGTCAGAATGTATCCTGAAGGAGATATGCTGAGCAGTATATTAGGTACAGTATCGAGTGAAGATCAAGGAGTACCTGAGGATCGTTTGAGAACATATCTGGCTCAAGGGTACTCTAGAAATGATCGTGTCGGTTTAAGTCAAATCGAACGGCAATACGAATCCGTTCTTAGAGGATCAAAATCCCGTCTGGATACGGAAACGAACAGCCGTGGTGAGATTATAAATCAGATCGAACAGTATTCAGGTGAGAAGGGCGACAATCTGATTCTGACCATCGACATCGGTTTCCAGGAACAGGTCGAACAGATTGCGATCGACTCTTTAGCTCAACGACAAGGTCTTAACAACAGCATTTATATCGTGGCGATGGATCCAAGAAATGGTGATGTTCTGGCTCTAACAGGTAAAGAAATTCGTGACGGTGAAGTAAGAGACAATGCATTGGGAACCATCAACCAAAACTTTACTATGGGATCTTCAGTTAAAGGAGCAACCATACTAGCTAGCTATATGGAAGGCGTTCTTAACAGCAGCAACAATACGATCGTTGATACACCAATTCGTATAAGAGGCAGTAACCCTATCCGATCAGTCTTCAACCGGGGTAGCGGACGGATTCCAATGAATGACATTACTGCACTCGAGCGTTCTTCCAACGTCTATATGGCGAGACTGGCCATGCGTATGGGTGGAGTTTATGACTATACACCAGGTGGAGGGCTGCCGATTAACGGTGGAGAAGTCCTTGCCACCCAGCGTAAGTACTTTAACCAGTTCGGACTAGGCGTGCCAACAGGAATTGACCTACCATCGGAGTCAACAGGCTATCAAGGTCCGGGAACAGACGCAGCGGAAGCATTATTCTTTTCATTTGGTCAGTATGACACATACACTACAATGCAGTTGGCTCAGTACGTTTCAACCATTGCCAATGGCGGAACGCGTCTTGCTCCTCGACTAGTTTCAGAAATAAGAGACACTGATTCCTCAAATGGACAAGTAGGTGCGTTGAAGACTGAAATAGAACCGAAAATATTAAACCATGTTGATGCAAGTGAAGAAGCAATGAGCAGGGTCCAGCAGGGGTTCTATCAGGCCGTAAACGGCAGCCAGGGAACAGCCCGAACGATCTTCTCGGGTACACCTTATGTGGTTGCTGGTAAAACGGGTACAGCCGAGACTTTCTACTGGGACGATGACCTAGGAAGAAACACTGTCTCTGTGACAAATCTGACTTTTGTCGGCTATGCACCGTACGACAATCCGGAAATAGCTGTAGCAGTCGTTGTACCGAATTTACCGAACGAGAATCGGACGAATCAGGAAAACCAGCGTGCGGCAAGAAGAGTATTTGATGCTTACTTCGGTGTAGGTGAATTTGAAGGCTCAGCTTCATATAATGAGGCAGAAGATATCAGCGATCTGGAAGAGAGTGCAGAAGAGATACAAGGTGAAGAGGAGTAAATTCTTTGCAGATGATCTTCCACCGAGATTATACAAATAAATTGAATACGCCAGCTTCTTTTCTTAAGAATTCGTAAAGGAAAGCAGCTGGCGTATATTTTATTATATCATTTCAAGGGGTTCAGTTACCTCTTGGAAGCAGACTAGAAATATGTGAAGCGTGATGGTGCAAAAAAAAGAAAGCCTGATTAATCAGACTTCCTTGTGAACTACCCACCACTTAAATCCTCCGGATTTTGAAGTGGGGGCTTCCTACGAACTCCATTCTTGTCTGCACAGGTTTCATGCAGACAGAGGAATCGGATATGGGTAGGCTCAAAAGGCAGTCCCTGCCTCATAGGTTTTCTTTTACTTGGCTAACGCCAAGGAATACTCAGTAGGCTTGGTTGTCGCCTATATAGACTTGGTTATCGTCTATATATAAAGTATACCAAATGAGAATGACATTAACCACTTCAAGCTATCGCTTGACCGAAATTCATCTCCCACTTTCACTGGTGCTTCGCACCCATACGCTTAGAAGTGGGAGACTTCTTTCGGAATTACGTTAAAAAGTTAAAACTTATTTAGTTTCGCGGTGCAAAGTAACTTTGCGTTCGCGTGGGCAATATTTTTTAACTTCCAAACGTTCTGTGTTATTACGTTTATTTTTAGATGTTAGGTAGTTGCGTTCTTTGCAGTCTGTACATTCTAATGTAACGTTTACTCGCATGATTGTCCCTCCCAATATTACTGTTTTGAAGGCTATCAAACATGATAGGTGTCTAGCCATTCGCCTTGACTAGAATACCATGATTCAGAAAAAAATGCCACTCTTTTTTGTTATATTCCCTTTTCAGACCCTAAAATACGTCAATTCTTTAAAGAAACAGCAGAGTGACTCAATGTGCTGATTTAAAGTTCAGTTTGTCTAGGAAGGCTTACATGGTTAATCAATTAGAATCATTTGAGATAAGATGAAAGATTTTCTTTGACATGGTAGTATAAATGACATAATGAAATCATTCATAGTAGAAAATAATATTGGCTTTTGAAACAGAGGTGAACTAATAAGAGGTGGGTCACAGGTATCTGGTGATAAAAAACAAAGTGGCAATTGACAATATAGACGAGTGTTCCTGATCGAACGTGCGGTTAATCAGAAGCTGCAGAAAGTGACAGATGACAATATCATTACTGAAGTCATTCAGTCTAGGGTTCATGATGAGGCACTAGTTGACGCGGTCACTGAAAAACTGGTTGACGAAAGAAACAGAAGAGATGACTAGCCAAAAATCATAGAGGAACTATCTGAAGAAGCTGATAATGAAATAGATCAATAAATCAGGAATAATAAAAGGCAGGTGTCAGTTTAACTGATATCTGTCTTTTTCGCTCCTCTCATTTCTTTGTTAAGAAAATGAAAATTTTACTGTCTTTCTTATAATGCATAAATATGATACTATTTTATAGGTCAACTACAAATACAAGGGAGGGAAAACCATGGAAATGTGGATGATAGCCGGCTTGCTCCTGATTCTTTCTATCGCATTATTCATCTATTCACTTATAAAAAAAGAAGAGAAAGATGCAGCGTATAGAGAGCTTGAGAGTTTCTCACTGGCAGTCACTAAAACCGTTTACGACTTGAATCAAAGGATACATACTTTAGAAGCTCAGTTGAATGTGGATATAGAAGATGAGGAAAAGTCTGCACAAATGACTCGTCTAATGAAAGACAATACCATTACATTATTTACTAAAGGGGTAGCGACTCGAGAAATAGCCAGACAGCTTGATCTGTCTCAAAGTTCAGTTCAGGAAGTCATCAACGATTACATTACGGAAGGCATAAATGCCTGATGTAACAGGAGGGACACCATGTCAAAGAAGAATATTAGAATGCTCGCGACAGGTTTTCTCTTTTCTGCTGTATTGCTGCTCGTGCTTCAGTTTGCCGGACAAGGACAATCGGTCAGCAGCAGCAGTGAAGATGTCGAAGAACTTCAGGATGAAATACGGTATCTTGAAGAAGTAGCGACCGCGCTGGAACTTGAAAATGAACAGCTTGCAGCTGAGCTTGAAGAGATGAACAGCTCAATGGATGATCAAAATGAAGAATCAACGGATCTTGAAAATGAAGAAGCAGATACTGAAGAATCAGAGGAAGCCGAATCAGATGAGTCTGATCAGGAAAATGAAGCGGACGAAGTGGAAGAAAACGATGAAGAGCCACAAGATGTCACAGAATACACAGTCGTGATTCGCGAAGGAGAACCGAGTAGCGTCATTGCTTCACAGCTTCAAGCCCACGGATTAATCGAAGACGTTCATGCATTCAATAAACATCTGGAGGACAACAACCTGTTCAGACGTATCCGCCCAGGTCAGTACACAGTCCGATCTGATATGAATAGAGACCAGCTGGTGGAAGCAGTCATTCGTTAGATTTTGTATCTTATTATCTTTGAGGTAAAATTAACCTATCAAAGATAAAGGAGAGAATTACATGTCTGACACAGCAGTTATTTATATGTCCAACGGAAAAACGTATACAATAAGCAATTCTCCAGGGACTATAGCCAGTCAACTGGACAATAATGCCTCCGAATCTGATCTGCTCAGAAGTTTTGAACTGGTAAATGGAAAAAAAGTCTTTATCAATCCTGACCACGTGGTCGCTGTGGAAACAAGCGAACTGAGTAATATGGACACCTCCAGTCAGGATGAATTAACTGATGATCAGGATCAGGACCGTAAGGACGCGAACTTGAAAGCAGTTAAAGAGTTCAAGGATGATATCGACGGAAATATGGAATAAATTTATAAGTTAAGAGGAACAGCCGGTGCAGATGATGGCGGGTGTGACTCTTAACTTTTTTTGTCTGATTCAAATTGGTACACACAATGGAATATGCTATACTAAACTTAAAGATTTAAGGGAGCTAAAAATGTGAATTACCAGACTAAAATGAAACTTATGAGATGGAACAGAAAACCGTTCATTGCCTACGCTCTATTAGGCATTACAGGTTTTATGTATATCGTTCAGGAAGTCATGGGTGGGAGTACCAACCCTAGAGTTCTTGTGTTACTCGGTGCTAAAGTAAATGAACTGATCATACTGGGTGACTGGTACCGTCTCATAACACCCATGTTTCTTCATATTGGGATTACTCATCTCTTGTTCAATGCTCTGATTTTATATTTTCTTGGAATCCAGCTCGAAAGCATATTTGGACACTGGCGGTTCTTTCTATTGTATTTATTCAGTGCAATCGCAGGGAATGCGGCAAGTTTCGCCTTCAACCAGAGTATTTCTGCAGGAGCAAGTACAGCATTGTTCGGCCTTTTCGGCTCAACGCTGGTGTTAGGAAAGTTGTTTCCTTCAAACCCTCAGATAGGAGCGATGGCTAAGAATTTTTCTCTACTGATCGTTTTGAATCTGGTATTCGGCATTTTAAGCCCCGGGGTAGATATGGCTGGTCATGTCGGTGGTCTCCTGGGTGGATACCTTCTAGCTTATGCATTGTCCGCCCCAAGGGCCTGGGAGAAAAATAAACAGAGGCAGTTTGTTTACGCGCTGATTTACGTTGGGGTAGTGGCAGTGTTTATCTTTATAGGCTATTCCCGTTTGGTTCCCATCACACGATTATTCAATTAACACTAAGGAGGAAGCAGTTTGGAAGATAAGAAAATCATAGGGATCGATCTTGGAGGGACTTCAGTTAAATTTGCCGTAGTGTCTACGGAAGGATCACTTCTGAATCAGTGGTCCATTCCTACAGACATCTCAGACCATGGCAGTCACATCACCCCTTCGATCATTGGGTCAGTACTGTCATTCATGAATGATCATGGTTATACTTCAAAGGATTTTATCGGTATCGGTATGGGGTCCCCAGGAACAGTGGATCGTCACGCAGGAACTGTTATCGGGGCCTACAATCTGAACTGGGATCAGTTACAGCCAGTCAGAGAACAGATCGAGAACGCTACAGGTATTCCGTTTTTCATTGATAACGACGCCAATGTCGCAGCTCTTGGCGAGCAGTGGATCGGAGCAGGCCATAATGAACCAAACGTTGTCTTTGTCACTCTAGGAACTGGAGTAGGTGGAGGCGTAATCATGAACAACCAGCTTCTTCATGGAGCTAAAGGGGCAGCCGGTGAAATAGGACATATGACTGTTGACCGTAAAGGCTACGCCTGTACGTGCGGGAAGCTTGGCTGTCTTGAAACAGTAGCCAGTGCGACCGGTGTGGTCAGAGTGGCCAGAGACAGAGCGGATACCTATCCTGATTCGTCAAAATTGAAGGATCAGATCAAAGCTGGTGACTTAGTAGATACTAAACGCATTATGGATGCCGCCAAGGAAGGTGATGCATTCGCAGTTTCTGTAGTAGATGAAATCAGTGATTACTTAGGATTAGCATGCGGAAACATCGCAAATCTATTGAATCCTTCAACCATTGTTATCGGAGGCGGGGTGTCTAAGGCAGGCGAATTTCTTGCAGATAAGATCAGAGAACGTTTCAAGCTTTATGCATTCCCGACTATTCGAGAAGACACTCATATCAGAATTGCAGAATTAGGAAACGATGCAGGTGTCATAGGAGCGAGCTCGCTGGTCTTAAATGAATCTGTATATAAGCATATAAGTGAATAATGTTCACGTAATGTGGTAAAATGGTTGTAACATAAACCACACAATGAGGTGAGCAGCATGTCAGACAAAAAGGTATATTTAATAACCTTGAGGGTCTTTTTAACATGCTGTTCACTCTTTTTATTTGCCTGCGGGTCTTCTTCAGATGGAAGTGTCAACAGCAGCAGCGAAACAGAAGAAATTGCTCATCCCATGGACCTTGACCCGGAACAGTTCCAGAAGAACATAGGCTGGCTGGATGACGAAACGCTTCTTATCCACAAAGGCTCCAATGCAAGCCACCAGTTCATGTCCTATAATATCTTTACTGGAGACTTTGAAGAGATATATGAAGAACATGCATATATTCTAAGTGTAGAAATAAGTCACACAAGAGACCAAATCCTATTTCAGGAAGTGACCGACGAAGCCATTTCTCTGAATGTCATGGATCTTTCCGGTAATATTCTTCATTCGACTCCGCTCCATTACAGCGGCTATGTGACTCTTGACTGGAATGCTGTTGATCCGGATCTAGTCTTTATTTCACACTATGATTATGACAGTGAAGAAGAAATGGAAACCATACTGGTTCAAGTGTGGAATACAGAAGAAGAGACGCTTACTCCAAAACCGATCGCTTCACTATATCCTAGATGGTACTCCTCCAATGTCTATGTCTATGTGGATGAACTGGAAGGTAGGGACCTCTACATTGGAGATATGAGAGAGGAAAACGGAGACATGGTAATCAGTCGAGATGTCCGTGACTTCTTTCTCCACCAGGATACCTTCATAGGTATCGTTCCTTCCGACATTAACGACCATCAAGTCTATCTTTTTCATGAATACCCATTTCTTATAGGAGGTAATGTTATTACAGCACCTAAAGTCTTGCTGAATGATCAGCCCGTCAAACCACATTTGACGCAGTCTAATCGGAACGGAAAAGTTCTGGCTGTTTTAGCTGATGAACCAGTAATTCTAGAAGAAGAATTAGGGACCTATACGCTCTCTCAGCTGGATTTTGAAAACGAAACTGTTGAGGAGATCATTCCGTTACCGTATGATGCACCGATTTGTCTTTCACCAGATGAGAATTACGTGTTGTACGGCTGGCGGTACGAATACCTTATCGAACTGGACACAGGGGATATGCATTCACTGGTGGACATTTCTTCCTGAAAATACAGACTGGAATTTTGCTTGATATTACGGTAAAATAGAAGGTGATAAGCGTACAGAGAGGGAGTTATTTTTGGATAATTGGACAATCGTAACAATCATATTATGGATCGGAATCATTGCCTGGGGAATCTGGGAACTGGTTCAGTATTTCAGAAGAAAGAATGCAGCGACAGCGCTGGAGAATGATGAATTCAAGCAGGACATGCGTAAAGCCCAGATTGTTGACGTTCGTGGTAAAGACGACTTTGATGCTGGCCATATTCTTGGCGCACGCAACATTCCGTATATGCAGATGAAGCAGCGTGCTGGTGAACTGCGTAAGGATCAACCGATCTATCTTTATGATGACAAAAAGACAATGAGCTACCGAGCTGCTTTGCTGCTTAAGAAAAATGGGTACGATAACCTATTTGTTCTGAAAGACGGCTACGAGAAATGGGACGGTAAAATCAAACGCAAAAAGCCTATCAAGTGACAAATAAGGAAATCGGACTTGAACTCACTTGGGCAAAGTGATACATTTTAATATGACAAATCAAGGAAATCGCTCAGGATTTCCTTTTTTTATAAGCAAAATCACAGATGACACTGTGTCATAACACAAAGGAGCAGACCGTGTATATTAGACGAACAAAATGGGGGAGAAAAGCTGTCTTTCTCATTACAAAACAGTTGGACAGGCGCGATAATAATGAAGTGCCTTACTGGATGGTGTATACAGCACTATTTGCCGGATCTCTGATGGTCATAATGAACCAGACGGCAATAAAGACTGCTCTTCCGACTATGATAAATGATTTGAATGTGTCTCCTTCGATTGGTCAATGGACCGTTTCCGGTTACACACTGGTCAAAGGAATCATGGTGCCGATCACAGCGTTTGCCATGAACAAGTTCAGATCGAGGAACCTTTTCGTATTAATGATGATCATCTTCGGCGCTGGGTCATTTATAGCCGGAATTGGCATCAACTTTGCAGTTGTGCTTTTTGGTACGACCCTGCAGGGAGTCGGTGCTGGAATGGTCATTCCTCTTATGCAGACAATCATTCTAACTGTATCACCGCCTGAAAAACGGGGGAGCGCCCTGGGACTGATGGGAGTAGTTTTAGGACTGGGTCCTACACTAGGTCCTGCTTTAGGTGGATGGATTGTTGATACTTTGTCATGGCACTTTATCTTTTACGGTCTTTCTATTGGCTCGGCAGCAGTCATCCCTATATCTATCTTGACCCTGACAGATGTTCTACCTATGAGTGACCCGAGGATAGACTGGGTATCAATTAGACATTCTCTGATCGGATTCGGAATCCTTCTCTTTGGACTGTCGTTCATGGGTTCACAAGGATTCGATTCGATCGTAGCCTGGGTGTCGGTGGTTATCGGAAGTCTCTTTATTTATCTGTTTATCAGACGCAATCTTCACAGCCCCGAACCGATGCTGAATGTTTCCTTGTTTAAAAACAGGACCTTCAGCCTTGCAGTAATCATCACTATGCTGGGACTCATGGTTATTACAGGCATATCAAACGTCATGCCGATGTACATCCAGACTGTACTTGGTCGTTCGGCTACTCTGTCAGGCCTTATTCTCCTTCCTGGAGGAATGTTCAAAGCATTCATCTCGCCAGTAACCGGACGTATTTACGACAAGTACGGGGTAGCTAAGATTGCGCCTCTAGGGGGACTGGCCTTATTTGCTGGAACAGCTCTTTTAGTATTTGTCAAACAAGATACATCGATCTGGTATATTGTGGCTGTATATTTGCTGCTGTCCATAGGCTTTGGCGTTTTCAATATTCCGGTTACAACGGCTGGGATGAACGCTCTGCCCGATGATCAGATGGGGCACGGGACTTCTGCCCGGCAGACAGTGAGACAGATCGGCTCGAGTTTTGCCATTACACTCGTCTTTGCTTCAATGTCCATCGTCTCAGCCTTTGCAAATACACCAACTCTCGAAGCAGCTGAAGCAGGAGGAGCTAAGCCAAACTTGACAATTGAAGGAATTAGAGGCGGATTTGGTATGGTTACCGTCCTGGCTCTGGCTGCCTTTGTTCTTACTTTCTTCCTGAGAGAAAAAACAGTCAGACGAAAATAAAAAAGAACGTAAACACATGTGACTATCCGGAAGAGATAACCAATATGTGTTGACGTTCTTTGTTTTATTTCTGAAGTGAATTGACAATAATAGCAGCAGTTTCTTCAATTGACTTGGTGGCCACATTGATGACCTGGCAATTAAGCTTCTTATATAATTCATCAGCATATTTAATTTCTTTTCGAATACGATTTTTATCTGAATACGGCGTGTCCGGCTGCATGCCATATGAAATCATGCGCTCTCTTCGAATATTGGACAGCATCTCTTCATCATTAGTCAGGCCGACGATTTTATTTTAATCGACCTGCCATATTTCTTTAGGTAATGTAGATTCAGGAAGTAAGGGTAAGTTGGCCACTTTATAATTCTGATTTGCCAGAAAAATGCTGAGCGGAGTTTTTGATGTTCTAGAAATACCTAAAATGACAATATCAGCCTCAAGAAAACCTTTGGGATCTTTCCCGTCATCATACTTGACTGCAAATTCCAGTGCACCGATCCGGTAAAAATATTTGTCATCAAGTTTATGCTTGGCGCCTGGCTTATGCGTTGGCAGAGCATTAGACCGCAAAGTCAATTCATTGATCAGAGGATTGATCACGTCGAAACAGGTCAGACCATTTTCAAGACAAAAGTCTTCTATAATATCGACCAGTTCGGGGTTAACCAAGGTATGCAGAACGATAGCATCAATTTCTTTTGCACTTTCCAGGATAGTTTTCAGCTGATCTTCCTGTCTGATAAAAGGGAAGTTCTTCAGATCGAATGCTACTTCAGGAAACTGGGCTCTTGCCGCATAATATATATTGCTTGCTGTACCTCCTACAGAATCCGACAAAACAAAAACTGTTGCAGCGGGTTTTCCATTCATAATGATCAGTCCTTCCGAGAAGTTTATATATTCAGTATAATGCATTCGATCATAAAATTGTACAAAAAATGTTCCTTGAAAAATTAGACATTTCCGATATACTGAAAGATAGAAATTAGAAAAGGAAGCGATTCTGTTGACAGCTTTTGAACAAGCCGTTAGAACACTGAAACGGAATGGTTACAAGACGACAGGGAAAAGACAGCGAATACTGGAAATTCTATATAACAAAAAAAAGTATATGTCTGCTAAAGAAGTCCAGGATCACTTGAAAGAAATGTTCCCGGGCATAAGTCCTGACACTATTTACCGCAATCTTCACACATTTGTAGAATTGTCCGTTGTTGAAGAGACAGAACTGAACGGGGAAAAACTATTTCGTTCCAGCTGTGATGTACACGGACATCACCATCATTTTATCTGTACCGAATGCGGGCAGACGCGTGAACTTGAGATGTGCCCGATGGATATGTTCCAGGGGCAGCTACCAGGTTGTGAAGTCACATCTCATCGATTTGAATTGTTTGGAAAATGTGCAGACTGCTGTGTCGCCGTCTGATCATCAGAGTATAGTGAGTGAGAGTGTTTACATTTTGTCCATATTTAATTTTGGGCATGGTGTTGACGCTCTCTCTTTATTTGTATATAATGATTAATGAATTGTTATTATGTGCAAGTGCATAATCAACAGTTACATCATTTATTGATAGGGAAGACCAATTGTGACTAATATGATTTTACAAAGCAATAGGAACGCCCTGAACGTACGAGGGGAGGGGAACAACGTTGACTAAAACAGATATCAAAAAAGGTGAAAGTCTTGATGATGCTCTTCGTCGTTTCAAACGTTCCGTATCTAAAACGGGTACATTGAAAGAAGCCCGTAAACGTGAGTACTATGAAAAGCCTAGTGTTAAACGTAAAAAGAAATCTGAGGAAGCACGCAAGCGTAAATTCTAATAGAGCACCTATATTATTAAAGTTTATATCTCATATAGAAGGTGATTAGATGGCTCGTCTTGATGAATTGAATCAAGAGATGAAAATCGCGATGAAAGCAAAAGATAAAGAAAAGTTATCTACTATTCGTATGTTGAAATCTGCCTTACAGACCGAACAGATCAATAAGGGAGAAGAACTGACAGAAGAAGACGAATTGACCGTTCTTTCTCGTGAGAAAAAACAGCGTGTCGAATCTTTAAATGAGTTCAAAGCGGCCGGTCGTGATGACCTGGTTCTTAAACTCGAAAGAGAAATTGAAATCGTCGATGACTATTTGCCGGCTCAGTTAAGCGAAGAAGAAGTTCGTGAAATCGTGCAGGACACGGTCAAACAGACTGGCGCATCCTCAATGAAGGATATGGGAAAAGTCATGGGTGCTTTGATGCCTAAAGTAAAAGGTAAAGCTGACGGCAATCTGGTCAGCTCCATCGTCAAAGAAGAACTGAATAAATAATAGAAAGTACCGCAGCTGTGGGGACATCTCGTCTCCAGTCATCTGCGGTCTTTTTATAGCTGAAATATATACACATAGTTGTGGTCACACCTTATCTTGATGATATAAGTGTACTTATATGATTTTATCAGTGAAATTTTTTGCGCAAAATCGTTAGCTTTTCAACTCCAGCTGGACTCCTGTCCGAGTTCCGGTGCAATCGCCATAGCGCCTTAACTCAAATGGAAATCCTATCCGAGTTCCGGTGCAATCGCCATAGCGCCTTAACTCAATTGGAAACCCTGTCCGAGTTCCGGTGCAATCGCCATAGCGCCTTAACTCAAATGGAAATCCTGTCCGAGTTCCGGTGCAATCGCCATAGCCCCTTAACTCAAATGGAAATTCTGTCCGAGTTCCGGTGCAATCGCCATAGCGCCTTAACTCAAATGGAAATTCTGTCCGAGTTCCGATGCAATCGCGATAGCGCCTTAACTCAAATGGAAATCTTGTCCGAGTTCCGGTGCAATCCAAGTAGTGGCTCAGCACATAACTTCCAAAAAAACAGACCAACCATGTCATCAAAATCCCCCTCATATTGCAACACTTTTCACCAACTTTATAGAGATTTTAATGTTTTTATGCTATGATTTAATGGAATACCGTTAATAAGAAGGAGATGTCACCTGGTTGACTGAATCAATCGAAAAAAGACGTATAGAACTTGAAGATTCTGAGAGATTATTTACACTTTTTGGTCCTCAGAATAGTCATTTGAATTTAATAGAAGAAGAACTGGACGTATCGATCAATAGTCGAGGCACTCAAATGGACGTTCAAGGCACCCCTGAAGCAATCAGTCAGGTAGAAGCGCTGTTTGAACAGCTGCTGACTCTTGATGACAAAGGGATCAAAGTAAAAAAAGCAGATATTATTTCCGCTATCAGGATGGTTAAACAGGGAAAACTGTCTCAGTTTGTCAGAATGTACGAAGAAGAGATCACTAGAGATAAAGATGGTAAAGCGATTCGAGTGAAAAACGTCGGCCAGCGCGATTATGTCGAGTCGATCAAGAAGAACGATATCGTCTTCGGCATCGGTCCGGCCGGAACAGGAAAAACGTTCATTGCTGTTGCAATGGCAGTGGCCGCCATGAGAAAAGGGGATGTGAAACGTATTATCATTACCCGCCCGGCGGTTGAAGCTGGAGAGAATCTTGGATTTCTACCTGGAGATCTTAAGGAAAAAGTCGATCCGTATCTGAGACCACTGTATGATGCCTTGTATACCGTCTTTGGCACCGAACATACGAATCGTCTGATCGAAAGAGAAACGATCGAGGTCGCACCTCTGGCATACATGAGAGGCCGTACGCTGGATGATGCCTTCATTATTCTTGATGAGGCTCAGAATACGACTGTGCAGCAGATGAAAATGTTCCTGACTCGTCTGGGGTTCAATTCCAAGATGGTCATCAATGGAGACATCACCCAAGTCGATCTGCCGAGACGGACGACAAGCGGTCTGATCCATGCTGAACGTGTACTGACTGGAGTTAAAGGAATTGGTCATATCAAATTTGAAGCTGAAGATGTTATCAGACATCCACTGGTCGCAAAAGTGATCAGAGCTTACGACAATGAAACGGATAGGGAAGATTATGGAAACGATAATTTACGATGAAACAGATAAAATCACTGAAGATATGGCAGACTGTATCGAGGATCTGCTGAACGTTGCTGCAAAGAAATTATCTGTAGAGAAGAATGCAGAAGTGTCGATTACAGTGGTATCTAATGAAAAGATCAGAGAGATCAACAGAGAATACCGGGATAAAGATAAAGTGACTGATGTCATCAGTTTTGCAATTGAAGATGATGAAGATGATCTACTGAAAGAGTTCGATATGGAAGGCATCACCATTCCTAGAGATCTGGGAGATATATTCATATCATATGAGAAAGCGGTAGAACAGGCTGAAGAATACGGTCATTCTGTAGAAAGAGAGCTTGGTTTCCTGATGGTCCATGGTTTTCTTCACCTTAACGGGTACGATCATATGACAGACGAAGATGAAAAGAGAATGTTTGCACTACAAGAGGAGATATTGAAGGAATATGGTCTTAAAAGATAAGGAAGAACAAATCCCACAGAAAAACAGGGCCTATCGTGATTCGTTCAAGTTTGCTTTCATGGGTATCCGGACAGCCTTTCACGAGGAACGAAACATGCGTGTGCATGTTCTGACCGGTGTAGCCGTGCTGATGATTGGTCTTGTGCTGCCCATGACCAGAGCTGAATGGCTGTGGCTTATTCTAGTGTCTTACCTTGTTTTTGTAATGGAACTTATCAATACAGTAGTTGAAAATGTTGTAGACCTGGTTACAGAAGAGTACCATCCTATAGCAAAAAAAGTTAAGGACATGGCAGCAGCCGTCGTACTGGTGACTGCCTCCTTTGCAGCACTGGTCGGTGCAATCATACTGCTGCCAAAAATCTTACAAATACTGATGTGAAGAGGCGAATAATATGGATGAACAAAGAAGACAGACTTTAATTAAAGAAGCAACGGATATGCTCGATAAAGCATATGTCCCATATTCAAAATTTCCGGTAGGGGCCGCATTGTCTACTAAGGACGGACAAATTTTTACCGGCTGCAATATTGAAAATGCGTCTTACCCTCTTACGAACTGTGCGGAGCGCACGGCCATGTTTAAAGCAGTATCTGAGGGACAGAGGTCATTTGACTACTTAGTCGTGACAGGAAACACTGAAGGACCTATCTCACCATGCGGCGCATGCAGACAGGTGCTCGTTGAATTCTGTGAGCCGAATATGCCGGTTCTACTGACGAATAAAAAAGGAAAAGTGAAGGAAACAACAGTGTCGGAACTGCTGCCCGGAGCTTTTCAATCGGGGGATATGGTGTGACTAATACAAACGAAGAACAGTTTAAATCTGGTTTTGTCTCTCTAGTGGGACGACCAAATGTAGGAAAATCAACGCTCTTGAATCGGATGATCGGCCAGAAAATTGCCATTATGAGTGACAAAGCTCAGACTACACGAAACAAGGTGCAGGGCATCCTGACAACAAAATCTGATCAGATCGTATTTATTGACACGCCGGGTATTCACAAGCCGAAGCACCGTCTGGGTGACTTTATGGTAAAAACTGCCATGAGTACCTTCAATGAAGTGGACGTGGTCATGTTTTTAGTGAATGTAACCGAAAAAAGAGGACCGGGAGACGACTTTATCATCGACAAGCTGAAAACTGTCGAAAGCCCAGTATTTCTTGTGCTGAATAAAATCGATCAGATCCATCCGGATGAACTGCTGCCGATCATTGAAGACTATAACAGTCAGATGACTTTTGCGGAAATCGTACCCATATCAGCTACTGAAGGAAACAATGTTGATCGCCTGATGGAGACAGTAAGAAGCTATTTACCTGAAGGGCCACAGTTCTATCCTGAAGACCAGGTCAGTGATCACCCGGAATACTTTATTGTATCCGAACTGATTCGTGAAAAAGTTCTCGAAAGAACAAGAGAAGAAATTCCCCATTCGATTGCTGTTGTCGTTGACAGTATGCAGCGTGAAGATAATGAAAAAGTTGTCGTGAACGCTACGATCATTGTAGAAAGAAAATCCCAGAAAGGGATCATCATCGGCAAGCAGGGGAAAATGCTTAAAGATATTGGAATGAATGCCCGAAAAGACATCGAACGTCTGTTGGGGGATAAGATTTATCTTGATCTGTGGGTCAAAGTTCAGAATGACTGGCGTGACAAGCAGCAGCATCTGAACGATTACGGTTATAATAGAGACCAGTACTAATTAAGTTGATTAAGAAGGTGACCGAGTGTCTCAGTTAGAAGAAGTTGAAGGCCTAGTCCTGTCTGTCAGGAAGCACAGAGAACGGGATTACCTGGTCAAGCTGTTTACTGACCGATACGGAAAGCTCATGTTTTTTGTACGAGGGACAAAGAATCCTAACTTTAAACTGCGGTCTGCCATTCAGCCTTTTGCAAGAGCAAGTTTTATTGCAGATATCAGAAGCGAAGGGCTGAGCTTTATTCGGGATGCAAAAAATGTGCAGTCTTACACCTCTGTTCAGACAGATATTTTCAAGACGGCTTATGCGACCTATATCGCTCAACTCGCAGATGCAGCGCTTGAAGACCGTAAGGCAGACCCTCTTTTGTTTGAACAGCTTCTGACTGGAATGGATAAATTCGAAGAAGATTTTGATCCGGAAATCATCATGAATATTTTTGAAGTCCGTTTCCTAAGGTACTTTGGGGTCATGTCTGAGCTGAGAGGCTGTATCTTCTGCGGATTGACGGATGGACCGTTTGACTACTCAAGCAGACACCATGGGCTGCTGTGTCCAAAGCATTTTCATGAAGATGAACGGCGGCTGCATGCGTCTCCCAAGGCGATTCATTTCATTCGCCTGTTTTCTGTTGTATCGTTTGACAAGATTAATACTATATCTTTAAAGCAGGAGACTAAAACTGAGATTCAGAGAGTGATCGACATTCTCTATGACGAACTGGTCGGATTGAATCTTAAAAGCAAACGATTTATCAAAAAAATGCATCAGTGGGAGAATCTGCTTAAACGTGAGGAAGATTAAATGAATGAATGGATCGGACGGACAGCTATTATTATTCTGGCCTGGGTCGGGATTCTTTATCAGCAGGTCCAGATTAGACGTATTACTTTACCCCATCGACTGGCCAATCTGCTTGCGGAACATAAACTGAAAGTTAATGTAGCAAAAGAGAATTAGCATGCATTATCGAACAAGATTTGGTTTGACAATTTTAAAAGTTATTGTAAGATAGAATAATAAGTGAAGCACATTGATAGAAGGAGTAACGAGACTAGTCTTTAATAGCGACCATGGGGCGGTGTGAGCCATGGAAGACGGTCTGGTGAAAGGCATCTGGAGTGCAATGATATAAAGTGCTGACTCGTTTTACGGGTCAGAAATAGGGTGGAACCGCGAGAAGACTCGTCCCTATACTGATGGCTGTCTGTCAGTATAGAGCCGAGTTTTTTTATATGCATCACTAAAAAGGAGAGTCATATTATGGAAAAAACTAAAACATTTCAGGATATCATCCTGACTCTGCAGCAGTTCTGGTCAGATGAGGGCTGTATGCTCATGCAGGCATACGATACTGAAAAAGGAGCAGGAACAATGAGTCCTTATACCTTTCTCAGAGCAATTGGGCCAGAGCCTTGGAATGCGGCTTATGTTGAACCTTCACGTCGCCCGGCGGATGGGCGTTACGGTGAGAATCCAAATCGTCTGTATCAGCATCATCAGTTTCAGGTGGTCATGAAGCCTTCGCCTGAAAACATTCAGGAGATGTATCTGGACAGTCTCAGAACCCTAGGGATCGATCCACTGAAACATGACATCCGTTTCGTTGAAGACAACTGGGAAAACCCGTCTTTGGGGTGTGCAGGTCTGGGATGGGAAGTCTGGCTGGATGGCATGGAAGTGACACAGTTTACCTACTTCCAACAAGTCGGCGGCCTTGAAGTCGATGCTGTTACAAGTGAGTTGACATATGGGCTTGAACGACTGGCCTCATATATTCAGGATGTTGAAAATGTCTATGATATCGAATGGGCACCCGGAGTGAAATACGGGGAAATCTTCAAGCAACCGGAATACGAGCATTCTGCCTATTCCTTCGATCACAGTGATACGGCCTTTCTCTTCTCTCAGTTCCAAGCTTTCGAGAAGGAAGCACTGAAGCAAATTGAAAATAACCTGGCTCATCCGGCTTATGATTATGTATTGAAATGCAGTCACGCATTTAACTTGCTGGATGCCAGAGGGGCTGTCTCTGCAACTGACCGCCCGGATTATTTAAAAAGAATCCGCCATATGGCTAGACTCATTGCGAAGTCTTTCTTGCAGGAACGGGCAAAACTGTCATTCCCTCTAATTGGAGAAGCAGAGGCTGGAAAATGGATCGAAAAATATGGCGAAAAGGAGGACAAGTAAATGACTCATTCATTATTACTTGAAATCGGACTGGAAGATATGCCGGCGAAAGTAATTGTTCCGGCTGCTGAACAGCTTAAAGACAAAGTCAGTGTGCATTTTAAAGACCATGACATGTCATTTGATTCCATACAAGTATTCAATACACCTAGACGTCTGGCAGTTAAAATTGAAGGTCTGGCTGAAGGACAGAAAGATAAGACAGAATCTGTTAAAGGCCCGGCTAAACGCATCGCTCTGGATGACGAAGGCAACTGGACTAAAGCCGCGATTGGTTTCACTCGTGGCCAGCAGGCATCAATTGATGACATTACTTTTCAGACGATCAAAGGTGAAGAGTACGTCTTCGTAGAAAAACACATAAAAGGCTTATCTGCAGAAGAAGTCATACAGAAACTCGAAGGAGTGCTCCCGTCACTGTCGTTCCCAGTATCCATGAAGTGGGGCACGCACAGTTACCGTTACATCCGTCCAGTCCACTGGCTGACAGTTCTATTAGATGAGAAAGTTGTCGATATGACCTTGTTTGATGTACCTTCAGGTAGAGAGACTAGAGGTCACCGCTTCCTGGGACAGGCTGTTACCTTGAATCATGCGAATGACTACCAAGATAGCTTGAAGGAAGAGCATGTGCTCGTCGACCGTAATGAGCGTCAGGAACTGATCATCAGTCAGATTCAGGCTTTATGTACCCTCAACAACTGGAAAGATCCTCTGGATAACAAGGAACTGCTTGAAGAGGTAACAGACCTTGTCGAATATCCAACAGCGTTTTACGGCTCTTTCAGTGACGAGTATCTTGCTGTACCTGAAAATGTTCTGGAAACGGCAATGGCTGATCATCAGCGTTATTTCCCAGTCAGACTGGATGACGGTCAGGCCAAGTTTCTCCCTTATTTCATCGCGGTTAGAAACGGAAATGCTGAATATATCGAGCAGGTCAGAAAAGGAAATGAAAAAGTGCTGAGTGCACGTCTGGCAGATGCTGCTTTCTTTTACGATGAAGACAGGAAGCTGTCTATTGATGACTTTGTCAATAAACTGTCGACTGTATCTTTCCATGAAAAGTTGGGATCATTGTACGACAAGCAGGAACGTCTGACAGCTATTGCTCATCTGCTGGCTCCTTACTTCGACATGACTGACGAACAGATCGGTCTAATAGAACGTACCGGTATGATAGCCAAGTTTGACTTGGTCACGCAGACGGTCAACGAATTCACTTCTCTTCAGGGAGACATTGCAGGTATATTTGCTGCTGAAAGAGGGGAAGACAGGCAAATTGCTGCTGCGCTTTCCGAGCAGTATCTGCCTAAAAGTACAGACGGTAGAATGCCTGAAACGAAACTTGGCGCGCTCCTTTCCGCAGCTGACAAACTGGACTCTCTGCTGTCATTCTTTTCTGTCGATATGATTCCGTCCGGTTCTAATGACCCGTTTGCTTTAAGAAGACAGGCCATGGGAATTGTGAGAATCTTCAAGGCGTTCAATGTGTCTGTTCAGCTGGATAAGCTGATCAATGCAATTGCAGAAACGGTTATCTCTGTAGAAACTAAGGCTGCTTACATGCAGAATACACCTGTCGTGATCGACTTCATCAAAGACCGCGTGGACCAGTTGCTGTCAGGTGAAGAAGGACTGAGCGAGGATTATGATGTCCGTCAAGCGGTACTGGAATCTAATCAGACAGATATCCTTGCTCTCATTGATCATGCTGGCGTACTGGCTTATCAGAAAAAACAGCCTGGATTTAAAGCAGTGGTCGAATCTTTGACACGGGTATCCAACCTGGCTGAAAAAGCTGATGATGAATGTTCCATATCAACTGACCTCTTTGAAACACAGAGTGAGAAGAACTTATACGAAGCATTGCTGAAGGCTGAGGAGCTTATGTCAGAAGATTTAAATGCGGACCAGCAGTGGCAGGTTTTTGCTGAACTCCATCCAGTGATCGATGACTTCTTTGATCATACGATGGTGATGGCAGAAGATACATCTGTTCGAAACAATCGCCTGGCTCTGTTGAAAAGCATCGATGATCTTTCAAGTGGCTTTGCCCGTTTTGACAGACTGGTTATTAAATAATATAGGTTTCACAGAAGGCAGTAAGTGATGACGCTGCCTTCTTTCTGTTTATCAGTTTCAACAAAGAAGGAGACGAACCTTATGCTTAAACGATTTTTTTCTTACTACGCACCTTACAAAGCGCTGTTTACACTGGACTTTTCTGCAGCCATCATCGTAGCGATGCTTGAGCTGGCTTTTCCCATTATGGTCCAGCAAGTCGTAGATTCCATTCTGCCGACCGGAAACTGGTCTTTGATCATCATCGTTTCCATTGGCCTGTTTGGTGTCTATGCGATCAATACAATTCTACATTACGTGGTGACCTATTATGGACATAAGCTGGGTACGAATATTGAAACGGACATGCGTAGAGATCTTTACAACCACCTTCAGAAGCAGTCATTTTCTTATTTCGATAACCGTGAAACAGGTAAGCTGATCACACGTCTAACATCGGACTTATTTGAAATAGCGGAAGTTGCCCATCATGGACCGGAAGACATTTTTATTACTCTCTTCACATTGACCGGGGCCTTTATACTGATGATGACTGTCCATGTGCCTCTTGCAGTGATGACGTTCGTTTTAGTACCCTTCATTGCGCTGGCCGTTGCTTACTTCAACAAGCGGATGACACAAGTCAATACACGCATCTATGATGATCTGGCTGGTTTTAGTGCCGGAATCGAAGCGTCCGTCGGCGGGATCCGGGTCGTGCAGGCCTTTTCAAATGAGGATTATGAACTAGGACGGTTCCAGGAGCTGAACCAGGCTTATCGAAAATCGAAATATTTATTCTATAAAATGATGGCAGTTAGCCACTCCTACAATTATTTTCTCATGCGTCTGATCAGTCTGTTTGCACTTTTCTTCGGCGCTTACTTTACGATTCAAGGTGAAATCAGTTATGGCGATCTAGTGGCGTTTATTTTATTTGCTAATGTCTTTGTCAGACCAATTGAAAAGGTCAACACGATGATCGAAAGCTATCCGAAAGGCTTTGCCGGCTTCAAACGACTGCTTGAGGAAATGGGGATCAGACCGGAAGTTCAGAATTCTCCAGATGCAGTGGAAGTGGAGTCTCTAAAAGGAGATATTGTTTATTCAGACGTCTCGTTCAGCTACGAAGAGAATCAGTCAATTCTGAATGATATCAATCTGACAATAAAAGCGGGGGAAACCATTGCATTTGTTGGTCCGAGTGGTGCAGGTAAAACCACTATCTGTAATCTGCTTCCACGTTTTTATGACATTGACAGTGGAACGATAACTATCGACAGTTATTCGATAAAAGATATTACTTTGAATTCACTGAGAGAACAGATCGGCGTCGTTCAGCAGGATGTCTTCCTGTTCCCTGGAACAATCAAGGAGAACATTCTATATGGTAAACTGGATGCTACAGATGAAGAGGTGTATAATGCCGTCAGAATGGCGAATCTGGTTGATGTCGTGGAGCAGCTTCATAGAGGACTGGAGACAGTCATCGGAGAGAGGGGAGTTAAACTTTCTGGGGGACAGAAGCAGCGGCTTTCTATTGCCCGTATGTTTCTGAAGAACCCTCCGATTCTGATCCTGGACGAAGCAACATCTGCACTGGATACCGAAACGGAACAGGCTATTCAGGAAGCTTTGGATTCCTTATCAAAAGGTCGAACGACTCTGATCATCGCCCACCGTTTGGCTACCATCAAGAATGCTGATAGAATAGTAGTAGTTACATCAAAAGGCATTGAAGAACAAGGAAGCCACGATGAGCTGATTGCTCAGGAAGGGGCATACAAAGCCTTATATGATGCACAATTTTCTTAAAAAGCCATGCTTGGGAGTGAATGTTATGGAAGCCGATGAAAGAAGACGAGGAATCAGAGACTATCTGGAACAGTCAGAGGAAGCTGTTGTAGCCCGCACACTCGCCTCGAAATTTAATGTCAGTCGTCAGGTCATAGTTGGTGATATTGCTCTTCTTAGAGCTGCCGGTGCTGGAATCGTTTCTACCCCTAAAGGTTATATTATGCGCAGTCAGATCGATGAGGGGGTCAGCGAGGCAGTGGTATGCCAGCATTCTCCTGACGATACGAAAGAGGAACTCTATGCTATAGTCGATCTTGGCGGAGAAGTAATCGATGTGACTGTGGAACATCCGATATATGGCTTGCTGAAGGGGGATCTGAATATTTCCAGCAGACTCGAGGCAGATGAATTCATATCAAAAGTCCAGGACAATCCATCAGCACTGCTGAGCAGTCTGACAGAAGGCCTCCATATACACACGATTAAAGCTAAAAACGAGGACCGATTACAAAAAATAAAGAAAGTTTTAGAAAGTAAAGGCTTTCTTTACCAGTAAGTGTATTGACAATATCTATTGAATTGGTATACTTAACAGGTGTCATGACACCTGTATACATACTAATTTTAGGGGATGTTTATCATTAGAAAGACAAATACATTAAGACTGACCGTAACTGCCTTGCTGACCGCGATAGCTATTGCGATTCCGATGGTCATGCCTATTAAAGTTCTAATCGAACCGGCTTCCTTTACCTTAGCCAGTCACGTTCCGATTTTCTTTGCCATGTTCTTGTCACCAGCAATTGCATCAGCCGTGTCATTAGGTTCGGCTGTCGGCTTTTTACTGGCAGGTTTTCCAATAGTTATTACGATGCGTGCCATGAGTCATGTTGTATTCGCATTGGTCGGAGCGCTGTATCTTCGCGGGAAAAGAGAAGGGCTTTTAAGTTCTCCGGTCAAAAGCGTGTTCTTCTCTTTCTGGATCGCACTAGTACATGCTCTGGCTGAAGTCCTTGTTGTTTCCGTATTCTTCTTTGGTCTTGCACGGGGCGGAACCTACCAGGACGGCTTTTTCTATGCAGTATTTATGCTTGTCGGTGTAGGTACCGTCATTCATAGTATGGTGGATTTCTTTATCGCCCAAGTTGTATGGAAGAGTTTAGGCAAACGAATGAATCAGATTGCTGTAAAAGTCAGCTGATACAGATGATTGAATAACAGTTAATGATCGTTGGAGGATCTGTTTACAGATTTTATTCGACGATCATTTTTTGTCTCTAATATTACAGATCTTCTGATACTGAAATAAGAGGGTTGGGCGATAGTTTATGGATTAGAGTACAATGATCGATTAAATCCCGAACTTTATTTTAATTAAGGTAGAATCCATTTTAGTGGAGAAGGTCTGATTTAAACTATACTCTACTGGAAATGGGTGCAGTCCACACACTGTAATCGTATGTAAACTGCATTATCAGGCCTTAGGATGTACTTTAGTGCCATATATGGACGTAACCTTCAATGCTGGAGATACTATCTTGTTTGTGACAATAGAAATTTTTATTTTGTATCTCTACTTGACGATTTAGAATTGGAAACGATTAGGTTTTCCTTTTACAACGTGCTTACATTTACAATTTCACATTGTTTTGGTATACTTATGTTTGATTATTATAGGGGTAGTGTGTCTATCCATTAAAAGACTTTTTTGTCGAAGGGGGATGGCTAGTGAGCAGGATTCCAGAAGAAACCATTCAGTCGATCCGGGAGAAGACTGATATTGTTCAGATTATTTCCCAGTATCTGCAGTTAAGGAAGTCAGGGCAGAACTATTTTGCATCCTGTCCGTTCCACGATGACAAGACGCCTTCATTTTCTGTCAGTGAGAAGAAGCAGATCTATCATTGCTTCAGCTGTGGAAGAGGCGGGAATGTCTTCAGCTTCCTCCAGGAAATGGAAGGCTTGTCTTTTGTTGAAGCGGTAGGGAAAACTGCTGAGCTGGCTGATGTGCCGATCGATTTCACTCTGATTGACCGAGCAAGGGAGTCAGCTCCAGATCCGGATTCGATGCAGGCAAAGTTACTGGCTGTCTACGAAAAAGCGGAGTATTTTTATCATCACCTGCTCGTTAATACGCAGACGGGTGAAGAAGCTTACCGTTACCTTCTTGATAGAGGAATGACTAAGGAGAGCATCGAGACCTTTAAAATCGGGTTTTCTCCTCCTAAAAGAGAAGCACTGAAACTATATCTCGATAATGAAGGATTGAACGATCCGGAGCTATTGAAAAAATCCGGTCTGTTTTCTGACCGGGATGATGCTGTTTTTCTTGACCGCTTTTCCAACCGGATTCTGTTCCCAATAAATAATGCAAAAGGGCAGACGGTCGCATTTTCTGGTCGTGCCTTTATGGAGCAGTCCGGCAATTACCGGACTGCCAAATATATGAACAGCCCGGAAACAGATCTGTTCAATAAACGACGGGTGCTGTTCAATTACGATAAAGCCCGTGCATCGATCCGCCGCGAAAATGAAGTCATTCTTTTTGAAGGGTTTATGGATGTCATATCAGCCTGGCAGGCGGGAGTCAAAAACGGGATCGCGTCGATGGGAACAAGTCTGACAGAAGAACAGATCTCCCAACTTGATAAAGTGACCGATCATGTGGTCATTGCTTATGATGGGGATGATGCCGGACTTGAAGCAACTAAGCGGGCGACAGATTTCATCAGCAAGGATACACATTTTACCATGGAGATAGCGACCTTTCCTGAGAAACTTGATCCGGATGATTATATTCAGACCAAAGGAATAGAAGCTTTTCAGGATTTTCTGAAACATGGCCGAGACACTCTGATGAGTTTCCTTATGGCTTACCACCGCAAAGGTCTCAATTTGAAAAATGAAAGTGAACGTCTGAAATATATTGAAATTGTGCTGAAAGAACTGGCTCGAGTGACCTCTGCAATTGAACGGGAACTCTATCTTAAACAGCTTCAGGACGAATTCGATCTGTCTCTTGAGACATTGAAGGAACAGATGCATACCTTTGTGATCGAACAGCAGAACGAGCGTCGGGCTGAAAAGCGTAAAGAAGCAAGACAGGACACTTCACCGGAGCCGGTCCAGTCTATCGTGTTTCACCGGAACCAGCCGAAAGAAACAGCGCTGACCCGGGCCGAAAAAAATCTTCTCCATCGTCTGTTTACTCTGGATGAAACTTGGACGATCCTGAATAGTCAGGATAAAGAGCTGTCATTTTCAGATCAGGATCATCAGGTGCTCTATCTGTTGTATGATGAGTTTCATCATACTCATGAAGACACGTCTCTGCAGTCGTTTCTTGACTTCCTTCCAGATGAACGTCTGAAAAGCAAGGCATCAGAAATTGCCTGGATATCTCTGAGTGAAGAAATAGCTCGTGGTGAAATTGAGGACTACTTGTCTGTGATCTGTGACAGGCAGCCGCTTGAAACCAGACTTCAGTCAAAAAAAGAAGAGCTGAAACTGGCTGAAAGAAACGGAGATAAACAGAAGCAGCAAGCACTAAGTTTTGAAATCATAAATATAATTAAACAAATGAAAAGTAATTAACGATTAATCAGGAGGCATGTCAGTATATGGCAAAATCTAATAAAAAATCTACCCAACAGCCTGAAGAAAAGTATGAACTTGCGGTTGTCCAGTTTATCAAGGAAATCAAGAAGAAAAAGGAGCAGACAGTGTCTTACGTCGAATTGACGGACAAGCTTGCGGAACCTTTTGAACTTGAAAAAGAACAAATGGAAGATCTGATCCAGAAGTTTGAAGATGAAGGAATCGGCGTCGTCGATGAAGATGGGAACCCACTGGCTAAGCAGCTGAACAAAGAAGAAGATGCGGCTGAAGAAGCTAAAAAAGAAGAAATGATTGCCCCTCCTGGAGTTAAAATAAATGACCCTGTCCGCATGTACCTGAAAGAAATCGGGCGCGTAGACCTGCTTAGTGCCAAAGAAGAGATTGCACTGGCCAAACGTATCGAAGAAGGTGACACGATCGCCAAGCAGGAACTGGCTGAGGCCAACTTGAGACTGGTTGTATCTATTGCTAAACGTTATGTTGGTAGAGGCATGAGTTTCCTTGACCTGATTCAGGAAGGGAACATGGGACTTATGAAGGCTGTAGAGAAGTTTGACTATGAAAAAGGATTCAAATTCTCTACGTACGCGACATGGTGGATTCGTCAGGCTATCACTCGTGCAATTGCCGACCAGGCTCGTACGATCCGTATTCCGGTTCATATGGTCGAAACCATCAATAAGCTAGTTCGTATCCAGCGTCAGCTGCTGCAGGACCTTGGAAGAGAACCGACACCAGAAGAAATCGGTGCTGAAATGGACTTGCCTACTGAAAAAGTACGCGACATTCTAAAAATTTCACAGGAGCCAGTCTCTCTGGAAACGCCGATCGGTGAGGAAGATGATTCACATCTGGGCGATTTCATTGAAGATAATGATGCAACCAGTCCGGCTGACAATGCAGCTTATGAACTCTTGAAGAGTGAGCTGGAAGATGTGCTCGACACACTGACTGACCGTGAAGAAAACGTGCTGCGTCTGCGTTTCGGTCTAGACGACGGACGTCAGCGTACTTTGGAAGATGTTGGTAAAGTCTTTGGCGTAACGAGAGAACGTATCCGTCAGATCGAAGCTAAAGCTTTGAGAAAACTGCGCCACCCGAGTCGTTCAAAACAGCTGAAAGACTTTTTGGAGTAGAAACGATGTGATGTGCTGGCAGAGAGAAGCGAAAAAGACTGTAAAGGTAAAGTTCTTGTCGCTTTTCTTTGCATTCCTGTCACATTTTTGTTATACTAATTTCTGGCTTGTTCAGTAATGACGTATGCTAGTTAGTTAAAATATAATCCTGGAAGGTGAAAATCAGATGAAATTATCAGCAGTTAAACGTACAGAAACAGGAACATCCGCTTCAAGAAAAGCGAGAAACGAAGGTAAGATCCCTGCAGCAATCTACGGAAAAGAAGTTGAGACAATCTCAGTACTGATCAACCGTAAAGAATTCGAAAACACGATCCGCGAAGTAGGATACAACGGTGTATTCGATATCGATGTTGAAGGTGACACATACCAGGTATTCGTAAAAGATCAGGACAATGCTGCTCTTAAACCAGAAGTATACCACGTTGATCTTCTAGCATTCACAAAAGGGCAGAAAGTTACTATGTCTATTCCGGTTCACATTTCCGGCGCAGAAGAAATCAAAGAAGGTATCGTATCTCAGTCAATTTCTGAACTGGAAGTCAACATTGCACCAGCAGAAGCTCCTTCAGAATACGTTGTAGACGTATCTGAACTGAAAATCGGCGATACAGTTCACGTATCTGACATCAAAGTTGGAGACGAAGCTCAACTGCTTACTGACGACAGCCTGACAGTTGTATCTGTATCAGCTCCAGAAGCAGTTGAGGAAGAAACGACTGAAACAACTGAAGATATGCCTGAACCAGAAGTTATCGGTGAATCAAAAGACGAAGACGCAGAATAAGTATAGACTGAGTTAATAAGTTGTAAAGTTGTTTAATCTGTGGCAGTCCATTTCCACTCTTTAAGGGTGGTATGGGCTGTTTTTTGATGTCCTTTGTCTAGTTAAATTTTTATAAATCCTAAAGTGACATAAGGTCTATTATTGGTCAATTCATCCGATTATTCCTATAATAATATTTGATGGTTAATCTAAGCTAGAAATTTTATAGGAGAGATAGCATGGATAAAAATAATCAGACAGTAATCGGCACCTATGACAATCGGATGATGCGTTGAAAATCATCAGTCAGCTGCAGAACGAAGGGGATCAGAAACAGGATATAATTCTTTACTCAAATAACTCGACTGGCGTAGGAGACCATGATGCGAAAGAAATGTATTGATTAAGAAACCGTAAATAAAGATCACCCTAATGCATGATCAACTACTTTTATGAGAACCCCCGGAAACCCACTATAAGTCATCCGGGGGTTTTCTCTGTATTAATTCCTGTTAAATTTATTCCTATGTGTAAAATAGTTGTCGGAAAGTAAAATAGTAGGGCAAGAAATTAAAGTAGACAAAAAGAAAGAAG
>NZ_BAAADA010000082.1:0-2266 GCF_039522005.1 Alkalibacterium indicireducens | reverse complement strand
ACAATGAAGACCATCTAAAACCGACGGTTTTCATTGTTCTTTTTGTTTGTTAAGAGCTGGTTTTTTCCCAGCCCCTTTTATTTTGCCTGACAAAAATCCACTCCTGACCATTATTCTCCCGTGATTCTTAGTAGTCTGGCTGCTCATTACGAGGTGTAACGAAAGTTTTTACAAAAAAGGTGGTTGACATCATCTGCGGAACATGGTTAAATGTAAAACGTAACGGTTACGATTTACTTATATAGGAGGAATAATTGTGTTGAATAAATGGATCAAACTTTCTGGAGTTGCTTTAATGAGTTTATACTTAGCTGCCTGTGATACAGCAGAAGATGAAGGTGTAGAAGATAACACGACAGATATGGCTGAAGAAGAAGGAACTGAAGAAGAAACAGGTGACGAAGCTGCACTAGAAGAAGACAGCGATAAAGATACAGAAGCGGACGACACTGCTGTTCTTGATGAAGAGGCCGAAGAAGAACATGATGAAGCTGATGCAGATGTCGCAGAGCTGATCACGATCGAAGGAGTGGCGGAACATTACCACACTGGAGAACTAGTTGAACTGACGGCTGTCATGTCAGAAGAGACAGATTACGATGACTGGCACTGGTACAGCCGGGAAGATGATGCTGATGAATGGGAAATCATTTCCGGCCAGCATACTCAAGACCTGTTTATGGAAGCACCTGAAGCAACAGTAAACGTTAGGGCTGTTCTTTACGATGATGCACACGCACCATATGCACAATCTGAAGCTGTTGAGATTGAAGTGGACAATCATTAAAAAGAAAATGTGGGCAGCTGATATAGTTGGCTGCCTTCTCTTATGAAATTATAATTTGACAGAGTATCTATTCTCATGATACTTTATTTACCGTAATGATTACGATTTACAACCATAAGGAGTTAACGATGATTAATAAAAAAATGTATGGGCTGCTGCCTCTTATTCTCGCAATTCTTGGTTTAAGTGCATGTACGCCAGAAAATTCTGAACAAACATCAGATGATAACTTATCAATTGTCACTTCTTTTTATCCTGTGTATGAATTTACTCAGCAGGTGGCTGGTGAGCATGCAGATATTTCTCTCATGGTAGGTGGAGGAGCAGATCCACACAGTTATGAACCAAGTGCTCGGGATATTGCAGGAATCAATAATGCAGATCTGTTCATCTATACAAGTGAGGAAATGGAGTTCTG
This sequence comes from Alkalibacterium indicireducens, assembly GCF_039522005.1. Lineage (NCBI taxonomy): Bacteria > Bacillati > Bacillota > Bacilli > Lactobacillales > Carnobacteriaceae > Alkalibacterium > Alkalibacterium indicireducens. The sequence goes on along the minus strand of NZ_BAAADA010000082.1, from coordinate 1,061 downwards.
GGTACCCAGCCTGCTGAATTCAATTGAGAATGAAGAACTGGAAGTTGTCCGAACAGCTGACGCTCTGGGAACGGAAAGCCATTATGACTCGCCGGCGTCAAGTGGAAATGAAACAGACTTTTCAGCTGAACCAGTGGCAAATCTTCCTGAGGATGTTCAGATCATTGGTCTGGCAGGCCACTATCATAGTGGTGATACCGTCACTTTAATGGCTCAATATGAACAGGCAGAAGACTGGCAATGGTATGTCATGGAAAAAGAAGGCCAATGGGAACAGGTCGATAACCTGACATCTGACCGGTTCGAATACCAGATTGAAAGAGAAGATATTCTGGTACAGGCTGTAGCAACTGATGGTGATGGAAATGAACTCGCACAATCAGAAGTGGCTCATGTACACATTGATGATCATAAAGAAGATCCTCATATCTGGCTTGATCCTGTCCTTGCACAAGATCAGGTCCTGCTTATCATGGAAGCACTGATTGAAGCAGATCCGGTGAATGCAGAGAGCTATCAGGAAAACGCTGACCAGTTCATGAATGAACTGTCTGCACTTCATGAAGATTTTCTGGAAGCTTTCAAGGGTGCGGAAAATAGAACCTTTGTTGTTCAGCATCAGGCTTTCGGCTATATTGCAAGCAGGTATGATCTGAATCAGATAGCAATCGGAGGGCTTTCTACAGAAGTGGAGCCGAGTCCTTCAAGAATAGCTGAAATAAACCAGCTGGTGAATGAATACGACGTGCCGGTCATTTACTATCAGCAGGGTGCCAATTCGGCGATTGCTCAGACAGTAGCCAATGAGACTGGAACAGAAACAGCCGTTCTGCATGATCTGGAAACTTTGTCAGAAGAACTGCAAGCTGAAGGTCTTGGATATATAGAAGCAATGAGAGAAAATCTCGAAGCACTGAAACAGTCCATCAACTAAATCAATTAACGAGGTGTGCGCAGCTTAAAACGGCACACCTCGTCTTCTGTTTAACAGCTATGTGTAAAATAGTTGTCGGAAAGTAAAATAGTAGGGCAAGAAATTAAAGTAGACAAAAAGAAAGAAG
>NZ_BAAADA010000081.1:0-3869 GCF_039522005.1 Alkalibacterium indicireducens | reverse complement strand
GCGTTAGCCAAGTAAAAGAAAACCTATGAGGCAGGGACTGCCTTTTGAGCCTACCCATATCCGATTCCTCTATCTGCATGAAACCTGTGCAGACAAGAATGGAGTTCGTAGGAAGCCCCACTTCAAAATCCGGAGGATTTAAGTGGTGGGTAGTTCACTCGTTTGAATCATTCAATTGGTCCAGATCGTCCAGATTGAACTTTTCGAAATCTTCCGGTCTGGTTATCTGAGCCTTTTCTTCTTCAGAGAGCTCCCGGTCGTCAGAAACAGGGTCACGTTTTATAAACTCATTACCACTCTCCGTCGCTTTAGTTTTCAAAAAATGATCAGCCTGATTCTGCTGATCCTGGTGCAAAGTCGGATCGTTTTCCAATATAACCCCTCCTTGAATTCTCACTTTTATTACTAATAGTTTACCATAGAAAAATAAATAACGCTTTCAAGATGCATTATATGATACAATATAGCTAGTATTTTTATAACGACAGCAAACAGCTGCAGGAGGAACGAATCATAGTGTGGATATTACTGGCTTTAATCATTGCACTAGTTATTTACTTATATACTCAGAACTATCTGATCGAAACAACACATTACTCAGTGACAGTACCTAAACTTGATGAACAGATGAAGGGAAAGAGAATCGTTCATTTAACTGATCTGCATCTGACCCCACGTTCAAATAAAAGCTATATCGAAACAATTATTCAGAAAACTGAGGAAGCAGAACCGGATTTCATCGTCCTTACCGGGGACCTCGTACAGGCAGGATTATCCAGTCTGGCTGATACTCCGCTCAGACGCTTTGCCGAACTGTGTACGAATATTGCCCCTACATATGCAGTTACTGGAAATCATGATATTGCAAGTGGGACATTTTCTGAATTCACATCGATTTTGTCAGCAGCAGGTGTTCATCTTCTTCTGGACGAAGCGGAAGTGGTGACTGTCGACGAGGAAGAGAAGCTGGTCATCATGGGACTGGCTGAACGTGAGGATCAGATCAATCTGCCCAAACCGATGCTTAAATCTATCGAACTGACGCCTGAAATGGAGCGACTTCCTAAAGTGCTTCTGGCACACAGACCCGAGCATTTCGAACAGTATATGTACGACCAGACAAAAGCACCCGCTTTAGTCCTGAGTGGGCATACCCATTCAGGGCAAGCCCGAATTCCTTACTTAGGTGGGGTTTATGCACCCGGACAAGGATTTTTCCCGAAATACGACTATGGCATTTTCAGCTCAGAAGAACACAGATCCAGACGACTGATTATTTCAAGAGGTCTAGGGAATTCATCGTTTCCATATAGAATCAACAATCGTCCGGAAATCGTTGTGATCACACTTCAATAGAAGCTATGTCTGACCCACTCGTGGTATACTGATGAGGAACAGAGCACTTAGTTAGAAGGAGTTCGATGATACATGGATAAGTTAAGATTAGGTACGATAGGAACGAGCGGAATCACTGAGCAGTTTATTGAAGCGGCAGTGAAAAGTCAGAAGTATACGTTAGAAGCAGTTTACTCTCGTACTCAGGATAAAGCCGATGATTTCAGGAAAGTTCATGAAGGCAGGAAGGCCTACTCTGATTTTGAAGCATTCTTAAGTGATCCTGAGGTTGATGTGATTTATATTGCATCACCAAACAGTCTGCACTTTGACCAGGCCAAAGCTGTGCTTATGCACAACAAGCATGCCATCGTTGAGAAGCCAGTCGTTACGTCTGCAGAGCAGTGGGATGAACTGACAGATTTGTCCAGAACGCAGAACAAGCTGGTCGTTGAGGCAGCCAGACATATATTTGAACCGAATTTTCTTAAAGTGACAGAGCTGATCAGCAATCAGTCCGATATATACGGGGCTTCATTGACCTACAGCAAGTATTCATCCCGATATGATCAAGTACTCAATGGCGAAGAACCGGCAATTTTTTCACCTAAGTTTGCTGGGGGAGCAGCTAATGATCTGGGAATCTATGTCATCTACGCAGCACTCAAGTGGTTCGGTCAGCCGAAATCGGTCGAAGCATTTGCCCAACCGATCAGAACAGGTGTTGACGGAAAAGGAACAGCTATTTTGAGATATGATGGATTTGATGTCACCTTGAATTATGGAAAAATCAATACGTCAATGCAGCAGTCTGAAGTCTATACTGCGGATGACACGTTAGTCCTGGATGCTATCACCGGCCTGGCTTCAGCTGAAGTGGTCGATGCACGAACTAGAGAAACAAGTTCGATCAAGCTTGACGAGCCGTCTAAGAATCCTCTGATGTGGGAAGCACTGGCTTTTGCAGAAGTGATGTCCGACTATGACAGTGAAAGCAGCAGAACCCGAGGTGACGAGTGGTGGGCGCTGACCAGACAGGTACATGCTGTTCTCGATGAGATAAGAAACTAAGAAACTCTAAACATTATAGCTAAAGCAACTCTGATATGACAGATCCGGGTCAGCCGGAATCACGATTTAATTAAACAGAACAGTGATGAAGACACCTTGAGGCAGGAGAACTTCCTTCAGGGTGTCTTTTCTGACTAGATGCACTTTTATGATGTGGGTAAAGTCTAGTATGGAAAAATAATACTCAAAATATGAAGAATGTAGTTCAACATTAAACCGGCTGATGAACTTTACTATCCAACTATTAAAGTTAAGTTAATTAGTCAAGAAACGACATGAACTGCACTAGTAACACAGAGAGTAAAGTTCGTGGAAGTCATAAGCTTCTGAACTACATTATCAGTTGTCAATAATGCAGTTCAGAAGCGAAAGACTCAGTAAACTAATCCCCTTTCAAAAAGATATATTAGAAGTCACACTCAATCAATCAATCAATCATCCTTTAATGAGGCAGTCAATAAACGAATATCCCTCTTTCAAGAGGGAGAAAGTGGACAAGATTTTTTAAGAGGTGTATGATTGAAGTAAGGAAATATGAAAAATAGACAGGAAAAATTAATAAGAATATTAGGAGGAAACGGAATGGCAAAAAAAGAAATTATGCTGGTATGTGCTGCTGGAATGAGTACAAGCATGCTGGTATCTAAAATGCAGAAATCCGCGGAAGACAGAGGTCTGGAAGTGGAGATTTTTGCTGTGTCTGCAAATGAAGCTGATTCCAAGATAGAAACTCAAGCTATCGACGTCATGATGCTTGGGCCTCAAGTCCGTTACATGAAAGGTAAATTTGAGGAAAAGGCTAATGAACAGGGCATTACCATTGATGTCATCAACATGCAGGATTACGGTATGATGAATGGAGAAAAAGTCCTTGACCGCGCGCTGGAACTGATGGATTAACGATCCAGAATGACCTGGGAGGGAGCAGTCATGAGTGAAGAAAACAGAGAGTTAATGGAAGTGATCATGGCACTAATCATGCACGGGGGAGATGCCAGAAGCAGTTCGATGGAAGCAATCCATGCCGCCAAGAAGAGTCAGTTTGATCTAGCACAGGAGAAGCTGAAAGGAGCAGATTCATCGATTACTGAAGCCCATCGAGTTCAGACTGATCTGCTGACGCAGGAAGCAGCGGGAAATTCTGTAGAATTGAACCTGCTGATGGTACATGCACAGGATACATTAATGAATGCTATGACTTACCGAGACCTTGCTGAAGAAATGATCGACATGTACCGAAGAGTTGAGGAATAAACGTAAATGACAGCACATCTAGTGTGTCAAAGGTCATTTTCGATGAAAGTATTTAGAAGCTGCTGCTTGAGAATAGCTGATATGAAGCCTGTTCTTAAGCACCAGCTTCTTTATTTAATTTTTTTGCTAAAATAGTCATCTATGTGTAAAATAGTTGTCGGAAAGTAAAATAGTAGGGCAAGAAATTAAAGTAGACAAAAAGAAAGAAG
>NZ_BAAADA010000080.1:0-3027 GCF_039522005.1 Alkalibacterium indicireducens | reverse complement strand
CCGATAGGTTGGTGTTCTCAGGAATCCCCCACTTCAAGGAGAGTTAGCGAGTAAGTGGGGGTAGTTCAATCATAGGATTAATGAATTTTTATCTGTCATTTTCACCACATACGCCAATGATTGTAGATGGACAATTAACTTTTAATGTTATGATGCTTATGAGCGGAATCGTTTGGCTAGCTATTCCGATCACTTATTTTGTCAAATTAGTAGTTGAAAAGAGAAGAGATGCAAAGGAAAACGAAGAAGAGTAAACTGAGGAAGCAAATGAAAAAAGTTTAAACTGGACCTGGGGATAACACTTTAATGACTGAATCAATTCTAGCAATCACTGGACCGACATCGGGGATTGGTCGGGGAACTGTACTCGAGCTGGCAGACTCGTTTGACCGTATACTGCTCTTATGCCGGAATTTGGAAAAAGGCGCCCGTCTCAAAGACGACCTGCTGGAGCTGAACCCTAATCTGTCAGTGGATATTGTGTGGTGCGACTTAAGTGAGCTCTCTTCTGTCAATGATGCCGCTAAAACTATAAAAGACCGCTACGACCATATCGACTGTCTCATCAACAATGCAGGGATAGTCTCGACTAGCAGGCAGGAAAGTGTCGATGGGTATGAACTGATGATGGCGACCAATTATTTAGGTCCGTTCCTTTTGACCCATCTCCTGCTTCCACTGGTTATGAACAGCGAGCGGAAACAAGTCATTGTGGTATCATCTGGCGCCTACAAATTTGCGCCAATGAAACAGCCATTTTTCAAACCTAAACGATTCAGTCCCATTACTGGTTATGGACGGTCTAAGCTCGGCAACCTTTACATGGCTCAGGAACTGCATGAAAAGTACTCACGTCAAGGTTTAAAGACAACGGCCGTTCATCCAGGTATGGTCTCAACCAATCTCGGGAAATCAAATGTCAGCAAAAAAGTCGCTGACGGCATCTTCAAGCTTCTCGATCCTTTCTTTGTGACCGTTGAAGAAGGTGCCCAGTCCGTCCTTGCAGCAGTGAATAGTCCGGACACCTATGCCGGGTTCTATTCTGAAGAAGGCAAGATTACTGTCGTTAAGAAACACGGGAACGATGTCGAGATGCGCCGAGCTTTTATTGATGCAACACTTGAAGAACTGGACATTCAGTCGTTATAAAATCGACTGGACCAGTTCTCTAAGCGTCGGGAGGACCTCCTGCTCAAACCATGGGTTGCGCTTCATCCAGCCATAGTTCAATGGACTGGGGTGAACCAGCGGGAGATACTCAGGCAGATACTGCTTATGATTTCGGACAGTTTCAGTCAGATTTTTCTCCCGTCGTGGCCCGAGGTAATGCTTCTGCGCATAGCCTCCTACTAAGATAATCGTTCCAATATTCGGCATCTCCTTAAGAATAAGGGGGTGCCATTTTTCTGCAAATCCTTTACGCGGCGGCATATCTCCAGATTTAGCCTTGCCCGGATAATAGAAATCCATTGGAAGATGAGCGATATTAGACGTCTCATAGAAGACATCCCGTGAAATACCCATCCACTCACGCAGCCGGTCCCCGCTTAAATCGTTCCAGAACAGCTGCGACTCCTCTGCCTTCCTTCCAGGTGCCTGGCCGATGATAGCGATTCTCGCATCTTCTGTAGCTTTAAAAAGCGGCTCGATATCACGACTCGTATACCTTTCATTCATCGGATCGGCTATGATCTGATGTCTGATCTGTTCGAATTCACTCATATGACTTAGAGGCTCCTTAATTTTTATTGACAAATTAAATGGCTGGTTTAGATTCTCAGATAATTATTTCAGCCCTTATACTTTTGAGAACACTGAAGTAAAAGCTTCTCATTACAAAACGTGCTACATTAGACTCTTCATCAGTATCCCAAAGTGCTCAACTCACTACCCAAGCGCGACATCTAAAGCCATCATGACTGTAAAACCGATCATCAGCCAGATAGCTGCTAAGTCTTTGTTTCCATTTTCCTGAGAGCCCGGGATAACTTCCTCAGCTACAACAAAGACCATTGCGCCTGCTGCAAATGCCAGTGCATAGGGAAGCAACGGTTGGATCAGTGATACGAGCCATAGCCCCAGCAATGCAGAGACAGGTTCTACAAATCCTGAAAGCTGTCCATACCAGAAGGCGCGGCCGCGTGACATTCCTTCTCGTCTTAACGGCATCGATACAGATGTTCCTTCAGGAAAATTCTGCAGTCCCATACCTATGGCCAAAGTGACGGCTCCGATGAGCTGTGACATATCGCCATTCAGCGACATCGTTCCGAAAGCGACACCAATCGCGAAGCCTTCCGGGATATTATGTAGGGTAATCGCCAGGACTAACAAGGTACTCCGTCTGTAACTGTCCGGATTTCTTCCTTCAGCTCCTCGCTTACCGGAATCTGAACCTGTCTGACTCAATGCCGGATGCAAGTGAGGCAATAATCTATCCACTCCCCATAAGAAAAATCCACCCGTCATGAATCCGACGGCTGCAGGGATCCAGGAAGGCAGCGGACCGCTCTCTGCCATTTCGATGGCTGGCTCCAGGAGTGACCAGAAACTCGCTGCGATCATCACCCCTCCGGCAAACGCCAGCATTGCGTCCATCACCCGCTGATTGACTCGTTTAGCTGTAAAGACCAGCGCTGCCCCTGCCGCAGTCATTCCCCATGTAAATAATGTTGCCAGCAGCGCCTGTATTGTTGGACTTAATTCCACAAACCAGTTCCACATCTTTATCTCTTCCTTTTCATCAGTTGTAATGGTCTTATTATACGCTTAATTCCTGAAAATTAGTATCCTTCTGCCTGTTCTAGGACTTCTCTGATTCTCAGATAAAAGGTGTCAAATAATGAATGTTTGTACCTGATCATCTTTTTCATCGGATTATGGTGGACACCTGACCGCCTAATTAGTTAAACTGGATACACAATGAATCGCTTACACTTTAAACCAAGCAGGAGGATTTAACGTAATTCCGAAAGAAGTCTCCCACTTCTAAACGTATGGGTACGAAGCACCAGTGAAAGTGGGAGA
>NZ_BAAADA010000079.1:0-6273 GCF_039522005.1 Alkalibacterium indicireducens | reverse complement strand
AGCTGATTAATCTAAATAATCCTTATAATGTAAAGGATAGAACGGAGTTCTTAGGGGTGCGAAACTTGAGTCTTACATTTAACTATTTTGTAGGAGGCATTTTAGAGCATTTTGGAAATCATTTAGGTGTTGATTACTTTGGTGAAATTGGTGCAGGTACAGGATTAAAGGAAATTGCAGGGATTCGAACACTAGATACAAGCATTGTAGGTGCGATTGTCATTGCTGCTATATCTGTTTGGATACACAACCGTTATTTCAATAAGAAATTACCTGATTTCTTAGGGATTTTCCAAGGATCTGTATTTGTGTATATGGTTGGCTTCTTTGTAATGATACCGGTTGCTATTATCACAGCAATAGTATGGCCGCAAATTCAAGTGGGTATTAACTCTTTGCAAGGGTTTATGGCTGTTTCTGGGATATTTGGGGTATGGATTTATACATTCTTAGAGCGGATTTTAATTCCGACTGGTTTACATCACTTTATCTGGCAACCATTTGTATTAGGGCCAGCTATTATAGAAGGTGGAATCACGCCCACGTGGTTTGAGAACATGAATTATTTTGCTCAATCTACGCAGCCGTTAATTGAGTTGTTCCCAGAAGGTGGATTTGCCTTACATGGAATGTCGAAAGTTTGGGGGGCAATAGGTATCTCGTTAGCGTTTTACTTCACTGCAAAACCTGAAAAGCGTAAGAAAGTTCTTGCGATTTTAATTCCAGTTACATTGACTGCAGTATTGACTGGGATTACAGAGCCATTAGAGTTTACATTCTTATTCATTGCGCCAGTATTATTTGCTTTACATGCCGTATTAGCAGCGACAATGTCTACAACAATGTTTGCGTTCGGAGTAGTAGGGAATTTCGGTGGTGGTTTAATAGACTTTATTGCTCTGAACTGGTTGCCGTTATTCAATAACCACTGGGGAACATATTTAACGCAGATTACTATTGGGTTCATTTTTACTGGTGTTTATTTCTTCGTATTCCGATTCTTAATCGTGAAGTTTAATTTTGCAACTCCTGGAAGAGAAGAAGATAGCGAGGATGTAACATTTTATAGTAAGAAAGAATATAAAGAGAGATTAGCAAAGGCGAAGGAACAAGGTGCTGAGATTAATGAGTTTACAGAGCCTGCGATGGCTTATATTGAGGCTTTAGGTGGTGCTGACAATATTGCTGAGGTAAATAATTGTGCGACTCGCCTCCGTGTAAATGTAAAAGACAACTCTTTATTGGCTGAAGATGCTGTTTTTAAAGATGTTGGTGCCTTTGGTGTAGTAAGAAAAGGTAATGCTTGTCAAGTTATTATTGGCGGTAGCGTAGGTAATATCCGAGCACAAGTGGATGAAATATTAAAGGAACATAGTGCGTAAAGTGAACTAGACTGCTCTTATCTTGAGGGTAGGGGCAGCTTAACATATAAATAACAATACTTAATTTTATTGGAGGAATTTTATTATGAAGAAGTTTTCAGTTTGTATTGCAGGTGGAGGAAGTACATTTACACCGGGAATTGTATTAATGTTATTGGATAATTTAGATAAATTTCCTATTCGTACGATTAAGTTTTATGATAATGATGGAGAGCGCCAAAAGGTGATTGCCGATGCTTGTGAGATTATGTTAAAAGAACAAGCGCCTGATATTGATTTTGTTGCTTCTACTGATCCTGAGATTGCCTTTACTGACATTGATTTTGTCATGGCACATATTCGTGTAGGAAAATATGCAATGCGTGAAAAGGATGAGAAGATTCCACTGAAATATGGCGTAGTTGGACAAGAAACATGCGGACCTGGTGGAATTGCATACGGAATGCGTTCTATCGGTGGAGTATTGGAACTTATTGAATTTATGGAAAAATACTCTCCTAATGCATGGATGTTGAATTACTCCAATCCTGCTGCAATTGTTGCGGAGGCTTGTCGTTTATTAAAACCAGACTCGAAGGTAATCAATATCTGTGATATGCCAATTGGTATTGAAGAGCGTATGGCACAAGGATTAGGTTTAAAATCACGAAAAGATATGGTTGTACGTTACTTTGGTTTAAATCACTTTGGATGGTGGACAGACATTCGCGATAAAGATGGTAATGATTTAATGCCTCGTTTAAAAGAACATGTAGCGAAATATGGCTATGGACCTTCCCCTGAGATGCTTGAGGCTGCAGGTGAATCTCAGCATGATGATGAAAGCTGGAAGCATACGTTTGGTGTAGTAAAAGAGTTCTATCCGCTATCACCTGATATGTTGCCTAATACCTACTTAAAATATTACTTCATGGCTGATGAAGTGGTGGCACATACAGATCCTAGTTATACTCGGGCAAACATGGTAATGGATGGTCGTGAGAAACATGTCTTTGGTGAATGTCAAAAAATTGTAGAAAAAGGGAATTCAGAGGGGACTACACTAGAAATTGATGAGCACGCATCTTACATTGTAGATTTAGCCCGTGCGATTGCCCACAATACGAACGAGCGTATGCTATTGATTGTAGAGAATAAAGGTGCGATTGCAAACTTTGAGCCAACTGCAATGGTAGAAGTTCCTTGTATCTTAGGAAGTAACGGTGCGGAACCAATTACACAAGGAGAAATTCCACGTTTCCAAAAAGGATTAATGGAGCAACAGGTAGCTGTAGAGAAACTTGTGGCAGAAGCATGGTCAGAGAAGTCGTACACAAAACTATGGCAGGCAATTACCCTATCTAAAACTGTACCAAGTGCAAAAGTAGCAAAACAAATCCTAGATGATTTAATTGAAGCAAATAAAGATTTCTGGCCAGAGTTGGGATAACAGTTATTTATCTTAAATTTTGGAAAATGGAAGGGTTCAGTCCTTATTTCTCGCAAATGGGAACTGAACCCTCTTAAAGGTAAAGGATTTAAAGAAAGGGAATGATTTATTGTCATCCTATTGTTAAGTGTTCCTACTAAAAAGATGTTGAGCATGGGAGAGATAGAAAATGTTAGGATTATTTAACGTAATTCCGAAAGAAGTCTCCCACTTCTAAGCGTATGGGTGCGAAGCACCAGTGAAAGTGGGAGATGAATTTCGGTCAAGCGATAGCTTGAAGTGGTAAATGTCGTTCTCATTTGGTATGCTTTGTGTATAGATGATAACCAAGTCTATATCTAGGCGACAACCAAGCCTACTGAGTATTCCTTGGCGTTAGCCAAGTAAAAGAAAACCTATGAGGCAGGGACTGCCTTTTGAGCCTACCCATATCCGATTCCTCTGCCTGCATGAAATCTGTGCAGACAAGAATGGAGTTCTTAGGAAGCCCCCACTTCAAAATCCGGAGGATTTAAGTGGTGGGTAGTTCACAAAGAAGCAAAAAGAAGAGGTTGTAGTAGCACCATTGACAGGGAAAGTAATTCAAGTGTTTTCGACAAAACATGCGGTAGGAATTCAGTCAGATTTTGGAGCAGAAATTTTAATTCACATTGGACTTGAAACAGTGAATATGAACGGTGAAGGATTTGAGACATTTGTGAAAGAGGGGGACACGATAAAAATTGGACAAAAATTAATAACTTTTGATTTGGAGTTAATCGATGAAAAGGCAACAAGTACAGTAACACTAGTAGTTATTACAAACGGTGATCAAATAGAAATTGTCCGCAAAGATGAATGCCAAGAAGTGCAGGCAGGTAATCATACAGTCATGACACTAGAAAAGAAGTAATGTAGCAAAAAAGCTGTGAGATAGAATTGTTTTTTCTCACAGCTTTTTTGAATTTCTAGGAATCGATATTAGTAGTCCCACTTCCTACATTCCGTTTCCACTGAACCATTGACCGCAAAAATATTAACTTTATTATCATCATTAGTTGGAAAAATCCGTGATGTCATCACAAATTCGCCATCATTGATGAAAATTTCAATGGAGGAAGTATCCATAAAGATACGCAGTTTTAAGCTTTCCCCGTCATAGGGAACCTGACGTGTCGTTCCATAATCTACTGCAACTTCCATACCAGACTCACTTCGATCTAAAATGATTTTTTTGTTGACTGTATCGTATTTCAGGATGGTCTGTTCACCATTACCTGCTCGTAACTGCAATCCTACTTCTTGTGCGTGAATATGAGTAAATTCACATTCTAGCTCATATTGAACGCCTGCCCCTAACTCAACAACATTATTATCCACTATGGAAGAAAGGTGTTGTTCTTCTTTTCTTAAATTTTCAAGTTCTGAAACAGGAACTTGGTGGAGGCGATTGTTGACGATTTTAAGCTCTCGTGGCAATGTTAAGCAGTGAGCCCAACCATTTTTGTCAGTAGGATAGTCGATGTCAGGCAAGCCCATCCATCCGACAATGATTCGACGACCTTTGTCATCCTCAAATGATTGGGGCGCATAAAAATCAAAGCCATTGTCTAGTTCATTGAATTCCCCGTGAGAAAATGTGTGTGTTTGTAAATCTAGTGTGCCTCCGATAAGAAAACCTGTTTGATAAATATTTTGATATTTATCTTCTGTCGGTTCCAATCCTTGTGGTGAAAACACTAGAACACCTTTACCATCTAGCTCAAAGTAATCTGGACATTCCCACATATAGCCGAAATGATCTAATTCTGTCTTGATTTCACCAAGGAAAGTCCACTCCATTGCGTTAGTTGAACAGTAAAGAACCGTGCATCCAGTTTCATTTTGTCGTTGCGCCCCGATAATTGCATAGTAAATTCCGTCTTGTTCCCAAACTTTCGGTCACGGAAATGTTCCGTATAACCTTCAGGCACATCTTTTATGACTGGTTCCAATAATTTTTCAATCTGTCCATCTGGCTTCATAATAGCGATGGCTTGCATCGGGTGACGTACCATATTTTCATCCCTGTGGTTGCCAGTATACATTAAATAAAGATCACCATCATGCTCAAAACCACTTCCTGAATATGCACCGTAATTTTCATAATATTGATCTGGTGTAATTCCAATTCCGAGATCTTGCCAGTTAATAAGGTCCGTTGATTTAAGATGATACCAATATTTAAGCCCATGAACTGGTCCAAGTGGAAACCATTGATAAAAGATATGGTACTCTCCTTGGTAAAATGCTAGTCCGTTGGGATCGTTTAAAAGCCCCGTTTTCGGTTGAATATGAAATGTTTGTCGCCAAGGACATTGAGCAACTTGTTTTTCTAACAGGGTTAATTCATCTATTGTTGCATCTTCTAGCTTTCGACACTTCTGTTCTCTTGTCCACTCCATATAAGTTGCTCCCTTTCAATAAAAGTTTAAGTTTTTCGGAGGAGTGTGTGAAATGGGCGCTTTTTGCCCGATTCACACACCCCTCCGAAAAATTCTATTTGTTTAACATTTTGTCAGAGTAACCAAATAACCATGTAAGAATAAATCCTGAAGCAATTGAGATAAGCATGACAAGGATATACAAGAATAATTGGCCATCTAGGTATAACAGCATTCCCGGAATTAAAGTGATTCCTATTCCAGTTGCTTGTAATCCGAATAAAGCAGCTAATAATCCACCGATTGCTCCACCAATTAATCCTAAAACAAACGGTTTAACATAACGTAAGTTTACTCCGAAAATAGCTGGTTCTGTAATTCCTAATAATACGGAAATAAATGATGAAACAGATAATGCTTTTAATTTTTTCGATTTTGTCTTTAATCCTACTGCTAATGCAGCTCCACCTTGAGCAGCCATAGCGGCAGAAATAATTGGGTTAAATACATTGACACCTGTGTCAGCCAATAGACCAACTTCTAATGCGTTAAATACGTGGTGAACACCTGTTACAACGATAATTTGGTGGAAGAACCCGATAAGTGCACCACCGATTCCCAACGGCCATTCTAATAATGCCAATATAGCAGCTACGATGCCACCTTCAACTGAACGGAAAACTGGACCGATAACGAATAATGCTAAGATAGACATCACAGATAATACTAAGAATGGAGTCACGATTAAATCTAATGTATCCGGTACAAATTTACGAACTTTCTGTTCAAGTTTTGCTCCGATAAACCCTGAAATAAAGGCTGGAATAACAGATGCTTGGTAGCCAACAACTGGAATAAATCCAAAGAACATAATCGCTTCAGCATCTCCACCAGCAACTGTAGAAAAGCATTCTATACCGATAAAAAAGAGGCGAAAAAAGGCAACTTGATCCAGCAGCGTATTCACGTCTGCTGGATCCCATTGCCTTTTTTTCTTGTCAAATGTCTCCAGCAAAGGTAAAATAAGGAAACGTATACAAATCTGACAGAAAGAAAGAGA
>NZ_BAAADA010000078.1:0-35968 GCF_039522005.1 Alkalibacterium indicireducens | reverse complement strand
CCGCCGTATACGGAACCGTACGTACGGTGGTGTGAGAGGACGGTAAATAAATTAATTATTTACCCCCTACTCGATTGTACATAGTCATAGTCACCGAAGATTTTGCATTTTATCTTCACTTTTATTACAATAGACCTATTCAATCGACACAGAAGAGGAGAAGATGATGACCCAATCAGAGAATAGACACGCATTGATTCTACAATGGTTGAAAGAAATCAAATTATATATTTTAGAACAGAAAAATAGTGATTTAGACGTTGAGCAGAAAACAGCAGATAATGATCTGGTAACAAAAATGGACCGCTCGATAGAAGAGCAGCTGGTAGAGAAGATCCGCAGGCATTTTCCTGAAGATAAAGTTGTAGGTGAAGAAGGCTTTGGGGACGGAGTTTCGAGTATGAATGGAACTATCTGGTTTATTGACCCAATTGACGGAACGCTGAACTTTGTCAAGCAGCAGGAAAACTACGCCGTTATGATTGCAGTTTATGAAGAGGGAGTAGGCCAGGCTGCTTACGTATATGACATTACCCGTGACAAATTGTACAGCGCAACTAAAGGGGAAGGGGTTAGTTGCAACGGTCAAAGGTTAGCTGAACCTGCGAACCTTTCACTCAGAGAGGGACTGATTGCAGCCAGTTCTGCACTGATGATGAGAGAAGATAAAACAATTATACGTGAGATTGGAAATACGAGCATGGGAGTACGTATGCTAGGATCTGCTGGACTTGAGAGTGTAGAGGTAGCTAAGGGGAGTGTAGTGGCTTATGTGGCTTCTAATCTCAAACCTTGGGATGTCGCTCCTGGACTTGTATTTATGGAAGAGCTGGGGATGTCTGCAGTGACGTTTACTGATGAACCGATCGATCTCCTGATTAACAATGACATTGTCTTTTCGACAAAAAATGCACACAAAGACATTATTAAGATGCTTAACGCTTAAAAAACGTTGTACATGTCTTCTAATTACTGATATAATATTCTCTGCAACAATACAGGATATATGGGAAACATTTATTCTTGAGTTAGGTATTCAGGAGTAAGTGTTTTTTTTGTGAAAGTATATGAAAGTGTTATGAAAACACTATAAGCCAATTATTGATTTAGAACCACAAACTGGAGGAAATTTATGAATAGACGAGATGATATAAGAAATATTGCAATTATTGCCCACGTTGACCACGGAAAAACTACCTTGGTTGACGAACTGCTGAAACAGTCGGACACTCTGGACGCGCACAGCGAACTAGGGGAAAGAGCTATGGATTCCAACGATATCGAAAGAGAACGTGGTATTACGATTCTTGCGAAAAACACAGCAGTTAAATACAAAGATCACCGTATCAATATTTTGGATACCCCAGGACACGCCGATTTCGGTGGAGAAGTGGAACGAATCATGAAAATGGTTGACGGTGTTATTCTTGTCGTGGATGCTTATGAAGGAACGATGCCTCAGACACGTTTTGTTTTAAAGAAAGCTTTGGAAATGAAACTTCGTCCACTAGTTGTCGTAAACAAAATTGATAAAGATACAGCTAGACCAGCCGAAGTGGTTGACGAAGTATTAGATTTGCTGATCGAACTGGATGCTGACGAAGAGCAGCTGGAGTTCCCTGTTATCTATGCCTCTGCAATCAACGGAACAAGCAGCTATTCTGCAGACTTGAGCACTCAAGAAAAAACGATGGAACCAGTCTTTGAAAGTATTCTTAAAGAAGTTCCATCTCCAGTAGATAACAGCGAAGATCCGCTGCAGTTCCAGGTCTCCCTTCTTGATTATAACGATTATGTCGGCCGTATTGGAATTGGGCGAGTTTTCCGTGGAACCATTAAAGTTGGAGACAACGTTACATTAAGTAAGCTTGACGGCACAACTAAGAATTTCCGCGTAACCAAGTTGTTTGGATACCTCGGTTTACAGCGTGTTGAAATTGAATCAGCTAAAGCGGGCGATCTGATTGCTGTTTCAGGCTTTGAAGATATCTTCGTTGGAGAAACAGTAACACCTGTTGACCATGTGGACCCGTTACCGATTCTAAGAATTGATGAACCAACATTGCAGATGACTTTCATCGTAAACAACTCTCCATTTGCTGGTAGAGAAGGTAAATTTGTGACTTCCCGTAAAATTGAAGAGCGCTTGATGCTTCAGTTACAAACGGACGTATCATTAAAAGTAGAACAGACAGACTCTCCTGATGAATGGATCGTTTCAGGAAGAGGAGAACTGCACCTGTCCATTCTTATAGAAAACATGAGAAGGGAAGGCTATGAACTGCAAGTTTCCAGACCAGTGGTTATCATAAGAGAATTTGACGGCAAGAAATTTGAACCGTTCGAAAGAGTTCAAATCGATACTCCAGAAGAATACATGGGTAGTGTCATTGAAAACCTGGGAACTAGAAAAGCAGAAATGCAGGATATGATTCATACTGGAAATGGACAAGTACGTTTAATTTTCCTTGCTCCTGCTCGTGGACTGATTGGATTCACAAATGAATTCCTATCTATGACACGCGGTTACGGAATACTGAACCATACATTTGACCAGTATCTACCAATGCTAAGCGGGAAAACAGGTGAACGTAGAAATGGTGCACTTGTGTCGATGGAGAATGGTGTCGCTACAACATACGGAATTATGAACCTGGAAGATCGAGGAGTAATCTTCGTAGAGCCGGGTACTGAGATTTACGAAGGGATGATCGTTGGTCAGCATAACCGCGACAATGATCTGGCTGTTAACCTGACGAAGGAAAAACAGAAAACAAATATCCGTTCAGCAAATAAAGACCAGACTAACGTTATCAAACGTCCAAGAATCATGACCCTTGAAGAATCACTTGAATTCCTGGCTGATGATGAGTATTGTGAAGTAACGCCTGAATCAATCAGACTGAGAAAGAAAATACTGAACAAGAATGAACGTGAAAAAGCAGCCAAGAAATCTAACAGCTAATCAGTTCGTATGATAGTCTAGTGCTGAACTCCGTGTCATACAGCCTTTCACATTCCTGAGCAGTATGCTATACTAATGTAAGTTATAGACTACTTATGGATGATAAGGAAAGGAAATGCCTATGGATCAGCTGCAAACTGCTCTAGCTAAAGATGTTCTTAACGAAGATGCGAAAAAGATATCATCACTGATTGAAAATCAGCAGCATCTTTGTGTATCGTGTCCTGCTTTTGAAGAAGTCATAGATACTCAAATGTTCGGATTTCGAAGAAAGTAGAATTTGCTATCGCTATGGGTATGATTGATGAAGAAGAAGGGCATCTGATGCTCGGGACCCTTGAGAAACATTTAAATGATGTTTACTCAGAGGCTTTTAACTCTAACCAAAATGACTGAAACTTAAAAAACCCTCTCACAAAGAGGGTTTTTTTGATATAATGAAAAAAACTCTTGAAGGTGAATTTAATGAGCGAACAAAAAAATGGAAGAGCCGGGCTTATCGTATGGCTTTATACTACAAAATATGTAAATAAACTAAAACGTTATGGGCTAGTGCACTATGTATCTAAAAATATTAATTACGCAGTTCTGTATGTGAACAAGGACGAACGTGAAGATCTGAGTAGAACCATCAGCAAACAGCATTTCGTCAGAAAAGTGGAAAATGCCTACCAGTGCGAGCTGCCGAAGACATTTGACGGTGTTCTCGACAAAGTGACGGAGATGACAAAGAAAAAAACTGAACTTGAAAAATCTGAACTGGAAACACCCAGACGAGTCATTTAATTATAAGATAAAGGATGGAAATATATGCGTGTAATCTCCGGTGAGTATGGTGGGAGACCCTTAAAAAGCTTAAAAGGATCGAACACCAGACCAACGACGGATAAAATCAAGGAATCTCTCTTTCATATGATAGGTCCTTATTTCAGTGGAGGAACTGCACTTGATCTTTATTCCGGAAGCGGCTCTCTTGGAATAGAAGCGGTCTCAAGGGGTATGGATAAAGCCTATCTGGTGGATATCAATCAGTCAGCTGTATCTGTGATCAATGAGAACGTAAAAATGACCAGGGAAGAAGATAAATTTACAGTATGGAAAAAGAAAGACAGGCAGGCGCTTGCTAGTTTTAAAACAGCAGAAGAAACATTTGACTTAGTGTTTCTGGATCCTCCTTATGCGAAGCAGCAGATAGAAGAGGTTATCGGACTTCTGGTATCGTATGAGCTTCTCAAACCGGACGCACTGATTGTATGTGAAACGGATAAACACGTCCTGATCACTCCTACCAGTCACAGGCTGGCAGTATATAAAGAAAAGACATATGGTACCACTAAACTGACTATATTTGAATGGGTGGAAGAATAAGTGAAAAAAGCAATGTACGTCGGCAGTTTTGACCCTGTGACAAGTGGACATGTCAATATTCTTGAACGTGCGTCACGACTGTTTGATGAAGTTGTCGTAGTCGTCAGTGCCAGTACAGCGAAAAAATACTGGTTCTCAGTCGATCAGCGTGTTGACATGATCCGAACCGCTCTTGAGAATAACGGAGTCAGACAGGTGAGTGTAATGGCTCACGACGGTCTGACCGTTTCTCTTGCAGAAGAACTGGATATTTCCATATTGATCAGAGGTATCCGGTCAATTAAAGATATGGAATATGAGGTAGATATCGCGACCTTGAATAAGATACAGAATAATAATATCGAGACAGTCTTTCTGATATCCGATGAACAGTATCGGTCGATCAGTTCGACTATGGTCAAGGAAATTGCCTATTACAATGGGAAAATCGATTCACTCGTTCCTTCTAATGTAGCTGGGGCACTTGTAGATGCAGTAATTAAAAGGCGGTCCTCTTAAGTGAAAAAAAGAAAAATTATTAAAGGTATAATCTATGCCACTGTTTTCTACTTCTTTTTCTTTGTGCCGATTCCTTATTATATTGAAAGACCGGGTAGTGCCGTTGAAATAAATCCGCTGATTGAAGTCGAAGGTGTAGTGGAACCTGTCGATGGAAGGTATATGCTGACGACAGTCGAAATGTTTCAGGCAACGCCTTTCACCAGCTTTTTCCAGTTCCTCCCTTTTCACTCCGGTGTCTGGGAGAGTCAGTTACTTGGTCAGATAGATGATTATGAAGAATACCGGACTATGCAGAGGTATTTCATGAGCAATTCGATCGATATGGCGAAAGTCGCTGCATTCGAGGAAGCAGGCTTGCCTTATGACATCGACTACCGAGGCGTATATGTAATGAGTATATCAGACGAGTCTCAGTTTGAAGACGAGCTCTTTCCAGGAGACAGTATTCTGGAACTGAACGGTGAGCGCTTTGAAAACACTCAGCAATTCGTTGATAGCGTAAGTGGGAAGGATGCAGGAGATACGGTCTCCCTTCTCATTGAAAGAGATGGCGAAGAACTGACAGTCGCTGGTGATCTTGTCGTGCTTGAAAGTACGGGTCAGCCAGGTATTGGAATTACTCTTGTGACCAGGACACAAGTAGAAACTGATCCGACAGTAGCCATCAACTCTGGAAATATAGGTGGCCCCTCAGCAGGATTGATGTTTGCCTTGGAAGTCTATACACAGATTACAGATTTCCCCTTAAATAACCTGCAGGTAGCTGGAACTGGAACCATCAATGAGTTCGGGGAAGTTGGTCGTATTGGTGGCGTCGATAAAAAAGTCGTAGCTGCTGACAGAGAAGGGGCAGATATCTTCTTTGTACCGGACGATCACGTAGATGAGGAGACGATTGCTCTTATACCGGATTACGTGTCGAATTATTATCTTGCCTTGGAAACAGCTGAAGCAATTGATACAGAGATGGAAATCGTTCCTGTACAACATATCAGCGATGCCATCAGCTATTTGGATCAGCTGGTTGGTGATTAAGGTACAGCTGAACAGCGCTTTAAATTATAGAAAACCGCAAATCTGGGTGTCCTCCCGAGATTTGCGGTTTTTGTATTCTTAGAACGGCTTTCTTTTAGATGTATTTTAGATAATCTGCGAATAAATACATCAGACAAAACGGTGATAAAGAGATTCTATAATTGAAGAATCTCATCTAGAGGATGGTAATCTCAGCAGAAGATATCTTTTGATGATCGAATAGCTGCTTGATTCATTTTAAGACTCACTCAATTCATCCGTTATGTCTGGTCTGAACTGGTTTTAAGACGTTTCTTAGAACCAACTCGTTGCAACTAAAAGCTCGAGTCTGTCGCAAGAGTTGTCTTAGCAACAACTCCCTATGCCTGAAAACTTATTGCTTCACTCAATCCATTACAAAAAAACGACATTAATTTAGTGAGTTTTAGCTTAAATGGTAAATATGTATAGTATGACCAGAAGGGAGAGTGAAGTGGGTACGTTTGAAAAATTAAAACCATTTATCATTACTGCAGTGGCTGCGGCAGCTATTGCTTTAGTAGGCTACAGACTGCTTATAATAAAGCAAGCTCCGTACGAGCAGCTGCCGGCGAGTGAGGAGCAGACGCTGGATAGCTTGTTGTCAGCAGATGAGCTTCCTAAAGACGAAGGCGGAGACAATATTGTGGATGCAGCCTCACCCAATACCGACAAGGGTCAAGTATCGACTGTATTTGTAGACGTGAAAGGGGCGGTCAACAAACCCGGTGTCTACGAAATGCAGTCTGGACAGCGTGTAGTGGATGCTGTCCAAGTTTCTGGAGGAACAGTGGAGCAGGCGGAGGTGAAAGCAGTCAATTTCGCCCAGCTCCTATATGATGAAATGGTCATTTACATTCCATATGAAGGAGAAGCGGCTGATCTCCCACTCTTTGAGATCAGCCCGTCCGGAGAAGAGACAGATAAAGGTAAAATAAACATCAACACTGCGGGAGTAGGAGAGCTGTTGGATTTAAATGGCATAGGACCGCAGAAAGCAGAAGCTATTGTTATTTATAGGGAAGAACAAGGTCCATTTGAAAAACCAGAAGACATCGTAAATGTATCGGGAATAGGAGAAAAGACGTTTGAAAAAATCCAGGATCAGATTATCGTACACTGACAGAGAATATTGCTTCACAAGTTCCGCTCTTGTATACTGTATAAATAGGTTAGACACTGAACATATTGAACACATTTGACAAGGAGTGACAAGATGAATGAGAGAATACCATGGGACCAGTACTTTATGTCTCAGAGCATGCTTCTATCCATGAGAAGCACCTGCTCGAGACTTGCAGTGGGTGCCACGATCGTCAGAGACAAACGAGTGATTTCCGGGGGCTACAATGGATCGGTAAGCGGTGATGTTCATTGCATCGATGAAGGCTGTTTTGTCGTCGACGGACATTGTGTGCGAACAGTCCATGCAGAAGCTAATGCGCTGCTTCAATGTGCCAAGTTCGGTGTGAAAACTGAAGGAGCCGATCTCTACGTCACTCATTTTCCTTGTCTGCAATGTACAAAACAGCTTATACAGAGCGGGATTCAAAAAATATATTATCTGAATGATTATCGAAACCATCAGTATGCCGTTGAATTGCTTGAAAAAGCCGGTGTCCTGACGGAAAAAATATCTGTACCGACGGATTTCTTCAAAACAATCGAGCAAGTTTACACTAATCCTGTTTAATAATTCCTGACTAGTGATCAGAGGAAGACTGATTATCTTTTCTATTCTGATAGGTTTACTGGTATCGTATATCCTGACCGGGTATACTGTGCTTCTTCTCATACTCATCAGCGCCATGATTAAAACAGTAAGGTCTGCGGACCGTCGTCTGACAGGACTGATTATTTTCAGTCTAGCTGTCGTCACTATCCGTATGCACGCAGCTGACGACCAATTTGATCCGTCGGACTCTATTCCAGAAGACTCCTATCTTGTTGAAGTTAAGCAGACAAGTTGGACCGTAGATGGTGATCGTCTTCGTTTTCAAGGATTGGCAATGAACGAAAAGGTCAGTCATGAAGTCATGGTGGTACACCGATTATCCAGCGAACAGGAAAAAGAAGAACGCAGAGCACTTATTCCATCTCACTTGTTGATTGAAGGCGAGTTAAACCAGCCAGGTCAGGCAACCAACTTCAATCAGTTTGATTATCGGACCTATCTGAATCGAAAGAATATAACCTATGTTCTGTATACGAATGAGATAGAAGACATTGACCTTGCGCCATCCTTTTTAGAACGGGCCTACAAAACAGATTCGCTTAGACAAGACCTGCTGAATTATTGTGACCGGATCTTTCAGCCGACTACCGGACGCTATATCAAAGCATTGATATTTGCAGACAGGCGGGAACTGGGAGCGGAAGTGACCGAGACCTTCAAGAAGTTAGGAATCATTCATCTTCTTAGTATTTCGGGACTACATGTCTCACTGCTGATTGGTATGATGGACCGAATTATGACTGGTATGACTGTGACCAGAGAGTCGAAGAGACTGGTCTTTCTTTTCATCCTGCCGGTGTTCTACATATTAGCGGGTTTTGGCATAAGCATATACCGGGCGGCCATGCAGGCATGGATCCGATACCTTTCCGATACTCTCGACTGGCACCTGACATCGCTTGACTGTTGGGGACTCACATTCTGTCTTGCCGTGTTTGTACGGCCAGTGATCATCTTTTCAGTGGGCTTTCAGCTGAGCTTTCTTATGAGCTTCATCCTTCTGTTTCTTTCTGATCAGGCCTTTTTCAGGGAGCTGTCGGGAATAAAGCAGATAGTTCTCGTCAACTGTGCACTATTCGCTTTTTCCGTACCAGTTCTCAGCTTTCATTTCTACGAGCTGTCCTGGGGCGTGCTCTTTTTAAACAGTCTGTTCGTACCGTATGTCACCTATCTTCTTATGCCAGCGCTTCTCATTCTTTTCGTTACCTCACCGCTTCTTGCACTTACTCAATTCGGGCTTATTCTGGATGAACTGGTCAGGTGGGTGATTGTCATTATGGAAAAGGCGAGTCTGATCATTGATCAGGCGATGTCACTGATGGTCGTCACAGGAAGGTTCAGTGGTACCATGATTGTACTATGGATCGTCTTCTGTATTTTAGGACTGCTTCAAGTGGAAAAGAGTAAAAAGTTAATTTCTACCATACCGGTTGCAGCTTTGCTCCTGCTGCTTATAAATGTGAATACCTATTCACCGATCGGCCAGGTTATGATGATCGATGTGGGTCAGGGCGATGCAGTTCTGATTAAAGAACCATTCGGGAGAGGATCTGTTCTGATCGACACTGGAGGCTTACAGGTATGGAATGAAAAGGAAGAGTGGCAGATCAGAAGCAATGACTATACGCTGGGAGAAGAGGTACTGATTCCTGTGATGAAAAGTCTGGGAATCAGAACACTCGATCAGCTGGTGATTACCCATCCGCATTGGGACCATTATGGTGCCATGAGCGAACTTATCCATTCCTTTCCTGTGAAGACGTTGGTGATGAATGACTTTACAAAAAACCACTCAGCCTTTCGACAGTCTCTTTCCCAGATAAAGGAAGGTGCCTTGAACGTTCGAATTATAAAACCCGATGAACCTGTGAAGCTGACAGATCAGCTTCATGTCATTCATGACAACTGGACAGACCAGACGAATGAAAACAACCAGTCTATCGTTCTGCTGGGCAGATATGGAAGACTGGACTGGCTGTTTACGGGAGACATAGAGGAAGTAAGAGAAAAGAATATAATGAAGCACTTCCCTGAACTGAATGCCGATGTACTGAAAGTTGCTCACCATGGTAGTAGGACGTCTACACACGAAGCATTTTTAAAACAGATCGACCCTGACTATGCTCTGATATCTGTTGGGGAGAACAACCGATTCGGTCATCCTTATCGGGAAAAAATCGATCAGCTGAGCGGGTATCCGGTCTCTCTGTTTCGAACCGACGAGAATGGGGGCATACGCTATACCTATTCGGACCTCAAGTATCTGGACAATTACCTTCAGAAAAAAGGGGCATTTAACGTAATGACTGATAACGATAGTAAGGAGTCAAATGATGAAAACAGCTTTTAAGCAACTGAAATCCATTTCCAATGATAAGCTCAACAGCTGTTATCTGATCTGGGGAACAGAAGAACTTCTCCTGGATAACGCTGTAAAAGCCTTCAATGAGAGAATGGAAGAAGACAATGAAGACCCGATGAACATCTACCATTTCGATCTGTCCGACACCCCGATACAGGATGTCATTCATGAAGCTGAAAGTTATCCTTTTTTCGGGGGTAATAAGCTGATCATTGTACATGACAGCTATATCTTTACAGGAAAAAAGGTGACACATTCCTTTACTCATGAAATTGAGCAGCTGGAAAGGTATATCAATGATCCTTCTGAGTTTTCAGTTCTGGTTTTTCTATCACCTTATGATAAGCTGGATAAGCGGAAGAAAATAACCAAACTTGTATTGAAGAAGGCTGAAGTAATTGAAGCCAATCCGGATAAGCAGACGGATGTAAAAGAATATGCGCTGTCTTTTTTCAGTCAGAAAGGATTGTCGATTTCCAGAGAAGGAGTAGATCTTTTAGTTAATCTGACCGATCATAATCTGACTCGAACGATCAGAGAAGCGGAAAAGCTGGCCTTATACCACTCAGGAGAAACGGCAGTATCGATCGATGCGATTCATCAGCTGGTATCCAAGTCACTGGAACAGAATATCTTTGAGCTGAACGAACGCGTACTTAAAAAAGATGTCGGTGGATCGATCCAGCTTTATCAGGATCTGCTGACTCAGAAAGAAGACCCTGTAAAGATTTTAGCTTTGATGATCAGTCAGTTCAGACTGCTCCTGCAGGTGAAGATACTTAAGAACAAGGGATATCAGCAGTCTGATATCGCAACGATACTGAAAGTGCACCCTTATCGTATAAAACTGGCTGTACAGAAACAGCAGAAGTTTCCTCAGTCTGTACTGTCTCAAGCGCATCACATGCTTATAACTGCAGACCATGAAATAAAGACTGGAAAGGTTGATCCTGAGCTGCAAATCGAGCTGTTTATATGGAAATTCTCCAAACTGCAGGAGAAGTTATAAGCAATGAATGAAAAAATCATTGAAAAAAGCTTGCAGATATTGTAAAATGGGGAATGTTGAATAAATCAACTGTTAAGGTTGTCATTTATTGCAGGATGTGAGCAATAATCTGTAGACCAATTTAATTGAGACGATATAAGGAGTGTTTTACCCATGCCAAACATGATTCAAACTGAAAAAAGACAGAGACAAGACGTTAAGAAGAGACTGAATAACATGAGTCAGGTTACTTCAATGAGAACAGCTAAGAAAAACTTTGTTGCTGCGGCAGACAGCAATGCAGACAACGCTCAGGAGCTTTACAGAAAAGCTGTTAAAGCGATCGATAAAGCTGCTGCAAAAGGTCTTGTTCATCCGAACAAAGCTGCTAGAGACAAGTCCCGTTTAAGCAAAAAATTAGCATAATTGACTGAAAAGTATTCTCTTGAGACGCAAAGTCTTTGAGAATACTTTTTTTATGATAAACTAAGCTTGAATGACTGCTAGAGAGGGGAATTTTTATGGTCGAACAAGCATTTAAACTGAAATCAGTATACCAGCCAGGGGGAGACCAGCCTGAAGCAATAAAGAAATTGGTCAAGGGAATCAAGGAGAACCAGAAAGAGCAAGTTTTACTTGGAGCAACAGGGACTGGGAAGACATTTACCATGTCTAACGTAATTCAGGAAGTGAACAAGCCAACACTCGTCATGGCACATAACAAGACATTGGCCGGTCAACTTTATACGGAGTTTAAGGAATTCTTTCCGGACAATGCTGTCGAATACTTCGTCAGTTATTACGACTACTATCAGCCTGAAGCATATGTGCCGTCTTCCGACACCTTCATCGAAAAGGATGCCAGCATTAATGATGAAATAGATAAGTTGCGACACTCTGCGACAAGTGCTTTGCTTGAGCGAAGAGATGTGATTGTAGTTGCTTCTGTATCCTGTATTTATGGACTGGTCAATCCGAAAGATTACGCGGAACACGTCCTTTCTCTGCGTTCAGGAATGGAAATCAGCAGGGAAACGCTGCTCAGACGCCTAGTCGATATGCAGTTTGAACGAAACGACATTGATTTTCAGCGTGGACGCTTTCGTGTTCGCGGGGATATCATTGAAGTTTTCCTTGCCTCCAGAGAAAGTGAAGCCATTCGTATTGAGATGTTCGGTGATGAGATAGACAGGATTAGAGAAGTTGATGTTCTGACAGGTGAAGTCAAAGCGGATCTGTCTCACGTACCGATCTTCCCTGCCACTCACTTCGTTTCAAATGATGAACAGACTAGGTCGGCTATCGAATCCATTCAGGCAGAACTGAAGGACCGTCTGGAAGAATTGAACAGAGATAATAAGCTGCTCGAAGCACAGCGACTGGAACAGCGGACGAATTATGATATTGAAATGCTGATGGAAATGGGCTACTGTTCAGGCATAGAGAACTATTCCAGACACATGGATGGCCGGAAGCCTGGTCAAGCACCCTATACACTGCTGGACTTCTTCCCTGAAGACTCTCTTTTCATTATTGATGAATCCCATATCACTATGCCTCAGATCAGAGGGATGTACAATGGGGACAGAGCCAGAAAACAGCAGCTGATCGATCATGGTTTCCGCCTGCCGAGCGCACTGGATAACCGCCCGCTGCGCCTGGAAGAGTTTGAAGAACGCGTGCCTCAGATCAATTATATTTCAGCTACGCCGGCTGATTATGAAATGAACCGATCCAGTCAGATCGTCGAGCAGATCATCAGACCAACAGGCCTGCTTGATCCAATCGTTGAAGTCCGTCCGATCAAAGGACAGATTGATGACCTGATCGAAGAAATCAATGATCGAGTCGAGAAAGACGAAAGAGTCTTCATTACGACATTGACCAAGAAAATGTCCGAGGACTTGACCGACTACCTTAAAGAGGTAGGGATAAAAGTCGAATACCTGCATAGTGACGTCAAGACGCTGGAACGGACACAGATCATCCGGGACCTTCGTGTCGGGAAGTTTGACGTTCTGATCGGAATCAACCTGCTCAGAGAAGGACTGGACGTTCCCGAAGTCTCTATGGTTGCTATTCTGGATGCAGATAAGGAAGGATTCCTGAGAAGTGCCCGTTCACTGATTCAGACTATCGGACGAGCTGCCCGAAATGAAAATGGCCGAGTGATCATGTACGCAGACCGGATAACGGACTCAATGAAGCAGGCAATGGAGGAAACCGATCGTCGTCGCCAGATTCAGGAAGAGTATAATAAGGAACATGGCATCACGCCGAAGACGATCAAGAAAGAAGTAAGAGATCTTATCAGAATCTCTACCGTTGTTGATGATGAAGAAAAAGACTTGTCAGAAGAAGTCGTCAAGCAGCTGTCCAGAGAAGAGAGACGACAGCTGATCGAAACAATGGAGCTGGAAATGAAAGAAGCAGCGAAAGAACTGGACTTCGAGAAAGCCGCACAGCTGCGGGATGTTGTCATGGAATTAAAGACGAAATATTCATAATCTACAAATATCCGGTTGACTTTTTTACAGTAAACCTTTAGAGTTAATTTAAATTAAATAACTGTCCTTTAAAGATAGTCCAGAGAGGCTAAGAAGGAGACGCGTATCTTCATGATGTACCAGAGAGTATGTATGGAGATGATAGTCAGGTAGACTGAACATGCAAGAACTGCCGGATTATGCCCAACAAAACAGTCAATGGGAAGCACTCTTATCTTAGATGGATAGGAGTGCTTTTTTGTATACTTCAAACGAAGTAAGTGACATGCTTTATCGGCAGATATTTAATAAAAAAGCTGGACATAGAAATATGCTTTTCAGCTGTCTACAGGAGGCAGGTCATGGAAAATAAAACAGTAGTAGAAGTTGTCAACGAAGCGGCAATCAAACGGGCACTGACACGTATTACTTATGAGATTATCGAAAAAAATAAAGGGATCGAGAAACTGGTGCTTGCCGGTATTCGGACTAGAGGAATCATTTTAGCCCAGAGAATTGCAGATCGTATTCTTGAACTGGAAGGCGAATTGGTCGAAGTAATAGAGCTGGACACATCATTGTATCGCGATGACAGAGAAGATGATGCTTCTACAGCACAGGTATCAGCCGGACATGTTCAGGATGTAGCCGGTAAAAAAGTAGTGATTATTGATGATGTACTGTATACAGGCAGAACTATACGAGCAGCCCTTGATGCTATAATCGATAGAGGAAGACCTGAAAAAATATATCTAGCTGTACTGGTAGACAGAGGCAATAGGGAGCTTCCCATAAGGGCAGATTTTGTCGGAAAGAATCTTCCAACTTCCCGTGAAGAGTCCGTTCAGGTTTATTTGAATGAAGCAGATGGAAAAGAACACGTAGATATAATAAAACCGTCATGAACAAAGTGATGTGAGCTTTAACTGAAGCCCCGTGAGGCACAGAAGGTCACAGGATAGACTATGAGTACAGAGGATGCTTGGGCGCTCCGTGAGTTCATTCAGCTAGAATAGCTAAATGGATCGTAAGCCTGACTTGCAGCTGTTATTGTTTCATAGTTATTTCCGAGAAGACCCGGTGTCCCTGGATACACCGGGTCTTTTAATATCCAAAGAGCCACTGAATGTCCGTAAATACAAAGGAGGAAGAAATGGATACGTCAGAAAGAAGACAGGCCAGACACTTTGTTTCATTGAATAATTATAACGAAAATGACATCATGTCTCTAATAAAGAAGGCACTTGCCTACAAGCATAACTTATCTGTTCCCAAGTACAAGGGAATGTATGCCGTGAACTGCTTTTTTGAAGAAAGTACGCGCACACACAAAAGCTTTGAGATGGCTGAAAAAAAATTAGGAATGGATGTGCTGGATTTTCAGCCCTCCATGAGTAGTGTCAGAAAAGGTGAAAGTCTCTATGACACGGTACTTACCTTACAGTCACTGGGAATCGATCTGATGGTTATCAGACACAGTGATGTTGCTTACTATAACCAGCTGATCGATAGCGAGTCCATTACATGCTCAATCGTCAATGGAGGAGATGGTGCCGGACAGCACCCTAGTCAGTCTTTACTTGATCTTATGACGATTTATGAAGAATTTGGAACATTTAAAGGTGTGAAGGTCGCCATAGCCGGGGATATCCTTCACTCAAGAGTAGCCAGAAGCAATATGCAGATCCTGAAGAAACTTGGAGCCGAACTCTTTTTTTCCGGTCCGGAAGAGTTTGTTGGAACTGAATGTCAGACATATGGCGAGTACAGATCTATTGATGAACTGGTAGATCAAGTCGATGTTGTAATGCTGCTTCGGGTTCAGCGTGAAAGACATATACAGCAGGCAAGTCACGAGCTGGATGTATCCTATTTGGCTCAGTATGGGCTGACCAAAGAAAGAGAATATAGAATGCACAGAAAAGCCATCATCATGCACCCGGCACCGGTTAACCGAGGCATCGAAATTACTGATGAGCTGGTAGAATGTGACCGATCAAGAATAGTCAGACAGATGGAAAATGGAGTATTTGCACGTATGGCAATCATAGATTCGATTTTAAACTAAAAAACAGGGGATGACACGTGTGTCGATTTTAATAAAGAATGCAGAAATAATTGATGGAACAGGACAGACTCGTCAAGTAGATATATACACTGACAAGGGAATCATTCAGAAAATTGGTATGAATCTTGATGATGAAGCTGGACGTATACTGCATGCTAAAGGAAAACTGGTTTCACCTGGACTGATTGATGTACATGTCCATCTTAGAGAACCAGGCTATGAGTACAAAGAAACGATCGAGAGTGGATCAAAGGCAGCAGCTCGAGGCGGATTTACAACTATCTGTGCTATGCCGAATCTCAGCCCAGTTCCGGATACGCCTGAACGATTCAAGAAAATCATAGAGAGAATAGATGAGAGTGCGCAGGTCAAAGTGAAGCATTACGCTCCGATCACAAGGGAACTTACAAGCAATGAACTGACTGATCAGAAGGCTATGTTAGAAGAAGGAGCCTTTGCTTTTACAAATGACGGTGTCGGAGTTCAGACAGCTGGAACAATGTATAAAGCAATGCTTGAAGCCGCAGAAAATGGTGCAGCACTAGTGGCTCATACCGAAGATGACAGCCTCCTGTTTAATGGTGTGATGCATGAAGGGAAAAGAAATAAGGAACTGAACCTTCCCGGCATGCTACAGCTGACTGAGTCAACGCAGATTGCAAGAGATGTCCTGCTGGCTGAAGCCACTGGAGCTCATTACCATGTCTGTCATGTGTCAGCAAAAGAAAGCGTGCGTGTTATTCGAGATGCAAAACGTTCTGGAATCAACGTGACGGCAGAGGTCACTCCACACCATTTACTTTTATGTGATGAGGATATCCCTTCTGATACAAGTCAGTATAAAATGAATCCCCCTTTGCGCAGCAGAGCGGACAGAGAGGCTCTGATCGAAGGGCTGATTGATGGGACGATCGACATGATCGCCACAGATCACGCTCCTCATAGCGATGAAGAGAAAAGCGGATCAATGATCGGGTCTCCTTTTGGCATTGTGGGAAGCGAAACAGCTTTTGCTCTGTTATACACTTATCTTGTTAAAGAAGGGAAGCTCAGCTTAGATCAGCTGATTAGTAAGTTGACCACCATCCCTGCAGATATATTTCAAATGGAAACTGGAAGAATCGAAGTTGGGGCACCAGCAGATCTGGCCTGCTTTGATCTGGGTGGGGAAGAACGTATCTCGCGTGAGGATTTCCTCTCAAAATCGTCAAATACCCCATTCATAGGCTGGAAAGTCAATGGACTGACAGTATTTACAATGGTTGATGGTCAAGTCGTATATGAGGGGGAGAACATATGAAAAAAAGAATGCTCGTACTGGAAGACGGAAATGTTTTTAAAGGATTCGGATTTGGTGCTGACAAAGAAACGATCGGAGAAGTCGTGTTCAACACAGGAATGACCGGTTATCAGGAATCGATCACTGATCAGTCATACAATGGTCAGCTGCTGACTTTTACTTATCCTTTAGTAGGAAATGCAGGCATCAACAGGGATGACTACGAATCCATTTTCCCAACGACAAAAGCTGTGATCGTCAAGGAATTTGCGAGACGACCATCAAACTGGCGAAGCAGAATGAATCTGGATGAATTTTTAACAGAAAAAGATATTCCGGGGCTTACTGGTGTCGATACGAGGCGACTAACGCGAGTGATTCGTGAACACGGTGCTATGAAAGCCATTTTAACGGATTTTACAGAAGAGACTGATGCATTGATCGATCGGCTTAAATCCGTTACTCTTCCGACTGATCAGGTTGCTCAAGTGTCTACTGAACGCCCTTATGTCAGTCCTCAAAATGGACGTCGCGTGATTGTCATCGATTTTGGTCTGAAGCATAGTATCCTACATGAATTGAATAAAAGAGAATGTCATGTAACGGTTCTGCCGCATGATACAAAAGCAGAAACCATACTTAATCTGAAACCTGACGGGGTGATGCTGACGAACGGACCAGGCGATCCTAAAGATCTGCCGTATGCTCATGACATGATCAGAGAACTACAGAAACATGTACCAATTTTCGGGATTTGTCTTGGTCATCAGCTGATTGCTCTGGCGAATGGTGCAGATACGTTTAAAATGACTTTTGGTCATAGAGGATTTAATCACCCAGTACGTGAGATCGCGACTGGTCGAATCGATTTTACGTCTCAGAACCACGGATATGCGGTATCTGAAGAATCAGTCGATAATAATGAACTGAGAATCACACACATTGAAATCAATGATGGAACAGTTGAAGGCTTGAGACATTGCCGGTATCCGGTGTTCAGCGTACAGTATCATCCGGATGCTGCACCTGGTCCTCATGATGCCGCAGACCTGTTCGACCAGTTTATTGAAGAAATGGATGCATGGAAGGTGGAAGAAACGAATGCCTAAGCGAACAGATATCAAGACGATTGTAGTGATTGGCTCTGGACCGATCATCATCGGACAGGCTGCAGAATTTGACTATGCCGGGACTCAGGCGTGTCTTGCTCTGAGAGAAGAAGGCTATGAAGTGGTCCTTATCAACTCTAACCCGGCTACGATCATGACGGATAAGGAGATAGCAGATAGAGTGTATATCGAACCTCTGACTGTCGAATTTATTTCAAGAATACTGAGAAAAGAGCGACCGGATGCACTGCTTCCGACCTTGGGTGGACAGATGGGACTGAATATGGCGATTGCGCTCAATGAGACAGGCATACTTGATGAGCTGGGAATCGAGCTGCTGGGTACTCGTCTATCAGCTATTAATAAAGCAGAAGACCGCGATCAGTTCAGAGAACTGATGAGAGAGTTGAATGAACCTGTACCGGACAGCGACATTGTTCATACCACCCAGGAAGCATTGGATTTCGCAGACTCAATCGGTTATCCTGTTATTGTCAGACCGGCATTTACCATGGGTGGAACTGGAGGCGGACTGTGTGACAATGAAAAGGAACTGCGCGAGATTGTTGGAAATGGACTGAAACTGTCTCCAGTGAACCAGTGTCTGATCGAGCGCAGTATTGCCGGATATAAAGAGATTGAATACGAGGTCATGAGAGATTCTGATGACAATGCGATGGTCGTGTGTAATATGGAAAATATCGATCCCGTCGGTATTCATACGGGAGATTCGATCGTGATTGCGCCTAGTCAGACCCTGACGGACAAGGAATATCAGCTGCTGAGAGATGCCTCCCTTAAAATCATTAGAGCATTGGGTATTGAAGGGGGATGTAACGTCCAGCTGGCTCTTGACCCGAACAGTTTTGATTACTTCGTAATTGAAGTCAATCCAAGAGTAAGCCGATCCTCTGCTCTGGCCAGTAAAGCTACAGGTTATCCTATTGCTAAACTTGCAGCTAAAATCGCTGTAGGATTGACTTTAGATGAAATGAAAAACCCTGTCACTGAAACGACATATGCCCAATTCGAACCAGCTCTGGATTATGTAGTTGCTAAGATCCCGAGATGGCCTTTCGATAAATTTGAAACAGGGGACCGCACATTGACTACTCAAATGAAAGCGACAGGTGAAGTTATGTCGATCGGTCGGACTATTGAAGAAAGTTTATTGAAGGCTGTCCGGTCACTTGAAATAGGGGTCAGCCATATACAGCTGGCTGAGCTGGATCATCTTGACGATGACCAGCTGATCAACAAGACAGTAAAAGCTCAGGATGACCGTCTGTTTTATCTTGTTGAAGCAATTAGAAGAGGGTATCTAGTGGAAGAACTCGCGTCACTGACAAAAATCGACTTATTCTTCCTCGACAAACTGCTTCATATCGTCGAAATTGAACAGCGGCTGACGGAAGGTCAGTGGGATCTTGATCTGCTTGCCTATGCTAAATCCTATGGCTTTTCTGACTGGAAAATAGCTGAATTATGGAATGCGACCGAAGATGAAATCAGGCAGTTCAGAGTCATGCACGAGCTTCTGCCAGTGTACAAGACGGTCGATACGTGTGCTGCTGAATTCGAATCATCCACGCCCTATTTCTACAGTACTTATGAAGAGGAGCAGGAGAGCCTGGTTACAGATAAACAGTCAGTGCTTGTCTTGGGTTCCGGTCCGATCCGCATAGGGCAGGGGGTTGAATTCGATTATGCGACCGTCCATTCAGTTAAAGCCATTCAGGAAGCTGGGTATGAGGCGATCATAATGAACAACAATCCGGAAACTGTGTCTACAGACTTTTCCATTTCGGATAAGCTGTACTTTGAACCTCTGACAGTTGAAGATGTCATGAATGTTATCCAGCTGGAAAATCCAGTAGGAGTGATTGTTCAGTTTGGTGGACAGACGGCTATCAATCTGGCTGAACCTTTACAAAAACGTGGGGTTAAAATTCTTGGGACTACTGTTGAAGATCTGGATCGAGCAGAGAACAGAGATGAATTTGAGAAAGCCCTGAAGAGTCTGAGTATTCTTCAGCCTGAGGGAGGAACCGCTGTTACGGAAGAACAAGCGCTGACTATAGCCTCTTCTATAGGCTATCCGGTTCTTGTCCGTCCGAGTTATGTACTTGGAGGCAGAGGAATGCAGATTGTAGATAATGCTGCTGATCTGTCAAAATACATGAATGATGCTGTACGTATATCTTCAGAACATCCCGTACTTATCGACCGCTACCTGATAGGAGAAGAAGTAGAAGTGGATGCCATCTGTGATGGAGAACAGGTCCTGATTCCAGGAATCATGGAGCATGTAGAACGCTCGGGCGTCCACTCTGGAGATTCCATGGCTGTTTATCCACCACAGCGCCTTTCTCAGAACGTGATCGATACGATTATCGAGTACACCGAGAGATTGAGTCTGGGTCTGAACTGTGTGGGTCTCATGAATATTCAATTTGTTATTCACGAAGATACGGTATACGTTATAGAAGTTAACCCGAGAGCCAGCCGTACTTTACCGTTTCTAAGCAAGGTTACCGGCATTGCAATGGCTCAAGTTGCAACAAAAGCGATACTAGGTCAATCCATTCTAGATCAGGGCTATACACCGGGTCTCCATACACTTTCTTCGATGGTCCATGTAAAAGCACCAGTGTTCAGTTTTTCTAAACTGAACAAAGTGGATGCCAGGCTGGGACCAGAAATGAAATCGACTGGAGAAGTCATGGGGAGCGACAGCACATTGGAGAAAGCATTGTACAAAGCCTTTGAGGCAAGTGATATGAGACTTCCGGAACACGGAACCGTCCTATTCACTGTATCTGATGAAGATAAAAGTGAAGCTGCTGATTTAGCGGCCAGACTGGTCAGCATCGGCTATTCCATTACCGCTACGCAAGGGACGGCCCATGCTTTCGCGCAAAGAGGAATACCGGCTGAGCATATTGAAAAAACTGGTAATCCTGAATACCAGTCATATGATATTCTTGATCTGATTATGAGTGGACAAGTCAATCTGGTGGTTAATACTATGGGCAAAAACATCGATGCTGTACAAGACGGTCTGTCAATCAGAAAAAACTCAATTGAAAAAGGGATTCCACTGATGACATCACTTGATACTGTTTCAGCCATCATCAGTGTTCTTGAATCGCGTACATTCACAACTACAGCACTTTAAAATACTATTAAATGGAGGAGCAATATGACACGACTATCTGTTTCACTACCCGGATTAAATTTAAAAAATCCAGTTATGCCTGCAAGTGGGACGTTCGGATTTGGTGATATGTACCATGATTTGTATGACTACGATCGTCTTGGAGCAATTGTGTTGAAATCTACCACCCGTCAGGCAAGAACAGGCAATGAAGATCCGAAATTTCATCCTTTGAAGCATAGCGCACTCAATGCAGTGGGATTAAAAAATCCTGGTGTAGAAAAGGTTGTCAGCGAAAAACTGCCACGATTACGTGGATTCTCGACCCCGGTCATCGGAAGTGTAGCAGGAGAAACGGAAGAGGAGTTTGTTGAAGTAGCAGATATTTTAAGCGAATCCGGTGCGTTGAGCGCTCTGGAGCTGAATTTATCCTGTCCTAATGTAAAAGAAGGAGGACTGACTTTTGGAGTCGATCCATCCGCTGTCAGACGCATAACCGAAAAAGTCAAGCAGGTGACTTCACTTCCAGTGTACGTCAAACTGACGCCTAATGTGACGGATATTGTGACTATCGCCAAGGCAGCTGAAGATGGAGGAGCGGATGGTCTGAGCCTCATCAATACAGTTTTAGGGATGAATTTTGACACTAAAACTAGAAAGCCGGTCCT
This sequence comes from Alkalibacterium indicireducens, assembly GCF_039522005.1. Lineage (NCBI taxonomy): Bacteria > Bacillati > Bacillota > Bacilli > Lactobacillales > Carnobacteriaceae > Alkalibacterium > Alkalibacterium indicireducens. Next base: position 14,229 of record NZ_BAAADA010000078.1, on the reverse strand, counting down.
GGGGAATGTAATGGGTGGGCTGTCAGGGGAGAGCATCTTTCCAGTCGCTGTCAGAATGGTCTATCAGGTATCACATGAGGTGTCAGTTCCAATTATCGGAATGGGTGGAATCCGAAGCGCAGATGATGTCATTCAGATGTTTCTGGCGGGAGCTTCGGCTGTCGCTGTAGGGACAGCAACTTATCATAACCCGGTGGTCATGAATGAAATCATTGATGCACTTCCTGACCGAATGGCTGATCTGGGTATCGAATCGATCGAAGACTTGATCAGGGAAGTGAAGGAGGGACGCCGGCTTGGATAATGAACCAATCATTGCACTGGATTATTCTAATGTAGAAGATACTGAAGCGTTTTTAAATCGATTCGATTCTGATACATTAAATGTTAAAATAGGTATGGAACTGTTTTATCAGCAGGGACCAGAGATCGTCTATCTGGTCAAGAACAGAGGGCATAGTGTCTTTCTTGATATCAAACTTCATGATATTCCAACAACAGTGAAAAAAGCGATGTCCGGCATTGCGCGTCTTGGAGTGGACATGATAAATGTTCATGCAGCAGGTGGAAGCCAGATGATCGGGGCAGCGATTGAAGGACTTGAAAAAGGAACAGCCGCCGGCCATAAACGCCCGCTCTTACTGGCAGTCACTCAGCTGACATCGACTTCGGAACAGTCTATGCAGGTAGAACAAGGGACAAGCTTTACAATGAAAGAGAGTGTACGACATTATGCGAAGCTGGCTTTTAAATCAGGAGCCGATGGCGTGGTCTGTTCTGCTCAGGAAGCTGAACTGATCAGAGGGGCAACGGATGACCGTTTTCTTAGAGTGACGCCAGGTATACGTCTTGATTACTCGTCTAAAGATGATCAGGTAAGAATTGCTACACCTTCAGAAGCGAGGGAGAAGGGATCCACTCATATTGTAGTCGGACGTCCGATCACTCAAGCTGCTGATCCAGCAGAAATCTACAGCACGATTCAAAGAGAATGGAAAGGATAGAGAGAATGAAAACAGAACATCACACCATACCTGAAGAACTGTTAAGAATAAAAGCTGTCACAGTATCACCTAAAGAGCCATTTACATGGTCAAGCGGACTCAAAAGTCCTATTTACTGCGATAATCGTCTGACTATGAGCTATCCTGAAGTAAGAGAGAAGATAATCAGTGCATTCGTCAGTATCATTCAGACTTATTACCCTGAAGTGGAAGTGATTGCTGGTACTTCTACAGCAGGAATTCCCCATGCTGCATGGATTGCAGACAGACTCAAACTGCCGATGGTCTATATCCGTAGTGAAGCGAAAAAGCATGGGACCGGAAAGCAGATCGAAGGGACCTTCCAGCCTCATGCTAAGATCGTAGTGATCGAAGACTTGATCTCTACTGGACAGAGTGTCATCGATGCCGTCAATGCAGCAAAAAGTGAAGGTGCTGATGTACTGGGAGTGGCTGCTATATTTACCTATGAGCTCGACTTGGGGACCAGCGCCTTTCATGACTTGAATATAGACTACCGCACTATAACAGATTATTCTTCTCTGATCGAGGCTGCATTAAGTAACGGGCTTGTGGATCAGGAAGAGATGTCGCGTCTTGAAAACTGGAAAAAGAGTCCGGAAAGTTGGCTTTGATGCTTGATTTTCACCTGTAAATCCTGTAGTATTTGTATAGTGTTGGCAGCGTCGACACACTGACCTTTACTTGGTTTGTCGTTTCACCAGCGCTTACTCAGTAAATGGAGTCATAAACAGGAAAGAGGTGGAAAACATGGCAGTTTCAAAAGAACAGAAACAACAGATCATTACTGATTACGCTCGCCACGAAGGAGATACTGGTTCTCCGGAAGTACAGATCGCAGTATTGACTGCTGAAATCAACGAGTTGAATGAACACGCAAAGACACACAAGAAAGATTTTCATTCAATGCGCGGACTAATGAAAAAAATTGGTCACCGTCGTAACCTTCTTGCTTATCTACGTAACAAAGACATTACCCGTTACCGTGAATTGATCAAGAGACTTGGTTTACGTCGTTAATTTTGTCCTGTCACATCACGCTGATCTTCATGCTTATGCATAAAGAATGAGCGGGACTACAGACAAATTAATCTTACTAGTTGAAGCGGGATTCTTAGGAATCTCGCTTTATTTACTATAACAAACACTCAGGGGCTTAATTGTCTACTATGCAAATGTGAGCAGATGAAAATGAATCTGATCTGCTGACCTTTGTCTAGTAGGTTAGGCTGCCTGAACAAAGGAGAATATCATGTCAAACAAACAAGTGTTCAAGACAACTATCGGCGGCAGAGAACTGACCGCAGAAATCGGACAAATGGCAAAGCAGGCTAACGGGGCAGTTCTTGTCCGTTACGAAGATACTGTTGTTCTATCCACTGCTGTCGGCAGCAAGAAGCCAAGTAGTATGCCATTCTTCCCGCTTATGGTTGTATATGAAGAAAAAATGTACTCAGTAGGTAAGATTCCAGGAGGCTTCATCAAACGTGAGGGCCGTCCTTCAGAGAATGCAACATTAACCGCGCGTCTGATCGACCGTCCCCTTCGTCCAATGTTTGCTGACGGATTTAGAAACGATGTTCAAATCTTCAATACAGTTATGTCCGTAAATCCTGATAATTCTCCGGAAATGTCAGCCATGTTCGGATCATCCCTTGCTCTATGCATTTCTGATATTCCATTCAACGGACCAATCGCTGGAGTCACTGTCGGACGAGTAGACGGCAAATTCATCATCAACCCGACTGAAGAGGAAACTGAAAAATCAGATATCGAACTGATCGTAGCCGGTACCAAAGATGCTATCAACATGGTAGAAAGTGGAGCGGATCAAGTTGCTGAAGAAGATATGCTTGAAGCCCTTCTGTTCGGACACGAAGCAATCAAAGAGCTCGTTGCTTTCCAGGAAGAAATCGTTGCTGCAGTCGGACAGGAAAAAATGGATGTCACTCTAATCCTTCCTGATGAAGAACTCAAACAGGAAATCATCAGCAAGTATAACGATCAGATGAAAGAAGCGATCCAGACTTTCGATAAACAGGAACGTGCTGAGAAGACTGGTGCTTTGAAAGACCAGATCATCGAAGTCTACGAAGAAGAGTACCGTGATTCGCCAGATCTTGATTCTATTGTAAAAGATGTCAAGACAATCGTCGACGGCATGGAAAAAGACGAAGTCCGTCGTCTGATTACAGAAGAGAATACCAGACCTGACGGCCGTAAAGTAGACGAGATTCGTCCACTTGAATCCGAAGCAGGCATTCTGCCTCGCGTTCATGGGTCAGGCCTGTTTACTCGTGGTCAGACTCAGGCGTTGTCAGTTGCTACGCTTGGACCATTGAACGAACATCAGATCATTGACGGATTGAGCAGTGAAGACAGCAAGCGATTCATTCACCACTATAATTTCCCTCCATATTCTGTTGGAGAGACGGGTCCTGTCAGAGGACCAGGTCGACGTGAGATCGGTCACGGGGCTTTGGGTGAACGTGCACTGTCTTATATCATCCCTAATGAGGAAGACTTCCCGTACACCATTCGTTTAGTAGCGGAAGTACTTGAATCAAACGGATCCTCTTCTCAGGCAAGTATTTCTGCCGGAACACTCGCGCTGATGGATGCCGGTGTGCCTATTAAAGCACCAGTCGGCGGTATTGCCATGGGCCTAGTTATGGACGGAGAAAACTATACAGTACTGACAGATATTCAGGGTCTTGAAGATCACCTTGGCGATATGGACTTTAAAGTTGCCGGTACAAGAAAAGGGATCACCGCTTTGCAGATGGATATCAAGATCGAAGGAATTACGAAAGAGATTCTTGAAGAAGCACTTGTACAGGCTAAGAAAGCCCGTCTTGAGATCATTGATAACATCGAAGAAGAAATTCCAGAACCTCGCAAAGAACTGAGCAAGTACGCGCCTAAGATCGAATCAATCAAGATCAAGCCTGATCAGATAAAAGTGGTTATCGGTAAAGGCGGCGAAACGATCAACAGCATTATTGATGAAACGAATGTTAAAATCGATATTGATGAAGAGGGTAATGTTTCTATATACGGTCAGGATGCAGAAGGTATCAAGCGAGCGATCGAACTTATCGAAGAGCTGACAGAAGAAGTGGAAATCGGCAAGGTTTATACTGGAACGATCAAGCGAATCGAGAAATTCGGTGCATTTGTGGAGATTATCAAAGGTACAGATGGTCTGGTTCATGTATCGGAACTGTCTGATAAGTACATTAAGGATGTTGCCAAAGAATTTTCTGTCGGCGATGTGCTTGATGTCAAAGTGACGGAAATCGATGACAGAGGCCGTGTCAACTTGTCCCGAAAAGCTGTACTGAATGGGAACAACGACGAAGCCTGATTGGACTCAGCTTCCATTATTTAAAAGTAAAAAAATAACCCGCATGGCTATCCTTACGAGGCAACTGCTTATCGTAAAGGACAGCCATGTGGGTTTTTACATAATTGCATCAGAGGTAACCGGATTGCCCTCTGACTGAGAAATTCAAAGAATTGAGATGGTCTGTTTCGTTAGTATTCGGATAACGGATGACTAGTTCTCCTTCATCGCTGATGTCCATGACACGGGCAGATTTTGAGATCTGTCCATGATGAACGGTGATTTCCCGACCTATAAGTCCAGACTTTTCTCTGCATACTGAAATGAATGTAGACGCATCCATCGACTCGCTCCATGCTGTATAAAAGGTGTCGAACCAGGATAGAAAGCTGGTGATGATCGGATTAGGATCGATGACTCTATTTTTTTCAATTGCCAGAGAAGTGGCTTTAGCTTTCAACTCTTCAGGGAGTTCTTCTATGGACAGATTCGTGTTTATTCCCGTCCCAATCACGATGCCGGTCAGTTCTGATCCGCTGAAGTGGGATTCGACCAGAATGCCAGCCACTTTACGGCCGTCGATGAGAACGTCATTTGGCCACTTGATAGAAGCAGACCAGTCCGGTTCAAGTGCTTTGACCAGAGCAGCAGCAGTCAGCTGAGTCAGAAGGACAGCCTGCTGATTGTCGAATTTTGGTTTGAGTACGATAGTCAAGGCAACGGATTTTCCTAGATCAGTATGCCAGGAACGGCCCAGCCTGCCTTTTCCTTTGTACTGATAATCAGTCAGGATGACCGACCCATGAGCCAGTTCTTGAAGGTTTTTTAAAGCATAGGTATTTGTCGAATCGATTCTGTCGAAGAACTGGAACGATCGCCCGATAGAATAAGATTGCAGGTTTTCCGCTACAGACTCTTTACTGACTAGAGGGAGTGTCAGTCTGCAAGTGTCCTGTTCAGTCTGAATCGAGTAGCCCTGCATTTCAGCATCATTTATAAGCTGATTTATCTCTTCTGTCTCTATGTGAAGGGTCTTACTGACGAGATCAAAAGAAACGAAAGACGGATAGTCTGCTTTAAGTAAAGCAATAAAAGAAGAAATTAGTGACATGAGAGACTCCTTTTTAAAATTAGTTAATTAAGGTCAGTATACCTGATAAGTAGGCATTTGCCTATATCTATGCTATACTGAAACTGTTAAGCACATAACGGGCGAACGTACATAGGTGAAATAAACTATAAAATCAAATGCTGTAACAAGCGTATTAGAGGTGGAAGATTGTGAGTAATATAAAGATTATTCCTCTTGGAGGAGTAAGAGAAAATGGTAAAAATCTGTATGTACTGGAATCTGGAGACGATATTTTCGTCTTGGACTGTGGACTGATGTATCCTGAAGATGAACTGTTCGGAATCGATGCGGTCATTCCTGATTTCAGTTATCTTGAAGAAAACAAAGACAAAATTACCGGAGTCTTTCTGACTCATGGCCATGAAGATGCAATTGGCGCACTGCCTTATTTCCTTGATACATTTAATGTTCCTGTATTCGGTTCAGAGCTGACTATAGCTTTAGCTAAGCTGTTTGTGGGTCAGTCTAATCTGTCGACATCCTTCGATGACTATCATGTGATCGATGAACACACTGAAATCGACTTTAATGGAACAACAGTCAAATTCTTCCGTACGACCCATACGATTCCAGATTCAATGGGAATCGCCGTTCATACAGAAGAAGGAAACATTGTCTACACCGGGAACTTCAAGTTCGATCAGAGTTCTCAGGACATGTACAGAACAGATCTTTCTCAGATCGCAGACTTAGGTAAAGAAGGCGTTCTGGCCCTGCTGAGTGATTCTGGGGACGCAGAAAGTCAGACTGAAAATGTGTCTGAGAAAAAAGTCCAGGAAGAAGTGCTTGATATCTTTCAGGATACCAGCAGCAGGATTATCGTGGCTGCAGTAGCAAGCAATATTTTAAGAATTCAGCAGGTTTTAAATGCGGCGCACAGTTCAGGTAGAAAAGTGTTCATCACTGGAAAGAACCTGGAAGCTATTCTAGAAACAGCCATGGATCTTGACAAGCTGACACTGCCTGATGAACATCTGATTGAACCTATCAGTAAAATCGATAAATATGATGACGACGAAATTCTGGTTCTCGAAACGGGATCAGCGGGTGAGCCAATCAAAACACTCAACCGTATGGCTACATCTAATCATGATCAGGTGAACATCAAAGAAGGGGATCTTGTGTTTATTGCTACCAGCCCATCTACAGCAATGGAAGTCATGGTAGCTGAGACAGAAAACCTGATTTATAGAGCCGGTGGGACAGTAGTCAAGTTATCCAGCAGACTGAAAGCGTCCGGGCATGCGACGCCTAATGATCTGCAGCTGATGATCAACCTGCTGAGACCGACTTACTTCATACCGATTCAGGGTGAATACAGAATGCTTGCTGCCCATGCAGACCTGGCAAATGAGACAGGAATCCCTTATCAGAATATCTTTATTTTGAGTAATGGTGACGTCGTTAGCTATGCTAAAAATAAAATGACACAAAGCGGACAGGTATCTGCAGATAATACACTGATCGACGGGATAGGTATCGGTGATATCGGGAACATTGTCTTGCGTGACAGACGTCTGTTGTCAGAAGATGGTATTTTCGTTGCAGTAGTTACAATCGACCGTAAAAAGCAGCGTATCGTGTCTGATCCTCATATCGTTACGCGCGGATTTGTATTTGTAAAAGAGAGTCAGGATCTGATTAATGAATCGACGGAAATAGTGAAGAGTATAGTCAAAAAAAATCTCAAGCATAACGATTTTGACTGGGGTTCAATCAAACAGGATATTCGTGAAGGCCTGAATAACCACCTGTTCAAGAAAACGAAGAGAAGACCGATCATTCTTCCAGTAATTATGGAAGTCAATCAGAACAGACGCTTTACGAGATAATTATTTTGTATATAATTAAATATCAGATACTGTACTAGGGGAGTCAATATATTGGCTGAGAGTGAACTGTGAGTTCAGACCCTTAGAACCTGTACGTTCATACGTGCGCAGGAAGAGTACTTAACTGAGATCGACAGATCAGAGTAGGCACAAGCGCGCTCTCATAAATGTCATAATCTCCTTCCCTAGTTCAGTAAACTAACTAGAGGAGGAGATTTTTTTATGCAGAACAGACAGTTGAGGATCTATCTTGAAGGGACTTTATTTGCCGCACTTGGGATGGTGCTCTCCTGGATTCCCTCAGGAATAGGGTCGTCATTCAGTGTTTCCTTAGGCATGATTCCGTTGACTTTCTACGCTATCAGAAGAGGTTTGGGGCCAGGGATATTTGCCGGTTTTTTATGGGGGATCCTTCATTTTGTTACAGGATCGGTATACATGCTGAATGTGTATCAAGTCATTATTGAATACACAATCACCTATGCGAGCATTGGGCTGGCCGGATTCTACTCCAAAGACATTCTTGAGGGGATCAGAAACCAGAAAGGAAAACGGGTAAACATGACTATCGTCGCTGCTGTTCTAGTTGGAGCTGCCGCTCGGTATTTCTGGCACTTTATAGCCGGCTGGATATTCTGGGGAGACTATGCTTTATGGGGACTCAGTGCCTTTACATTTTCTCTAGTCATGAACGGTCTGAGTATGATCTCGACCGCCTTAGTGACCATGATCGTATTGCTGATGCTGTATGACCGGTCTCCACTGATTTTTGTTCCTAAAGGGAAATAACTGTTGCCGGCTTAAGATAGTGGACAGGAGGTTACAGGCTAATGTACACTAAGATAAATAACATTACCTTAGTGTATGAAGGAGACCTGTATGACGATTTTAAGCACGATTTTCTGGGGGTTTATTTTTCTGAACTCGGCTTTAGCCATATTTACTGTGTTTAAAGAAAAGGAACGGGACATCGCAGCGATCTGGGCCTGGCTGCTGGTCATTACGATGCTGCCAGGTTTCGGATTTGTGATCTATCTGTTTTTAGGAAGAAAAATATCAAAGGAATCTATTTTTGATCTTCGAAGTCAGGACCGCATCGGGATGCCTCAGCTGGTCGAGTCACAGAAGAGTCTGATCGAATCAGAGAACCTTGATGTTCCTGAATCAAATTATCAGGATAAGACATTTGAAATGGTCCGTTTATTTCTGGAAAGTAATCAGGCTGTTTTAACAAAAGGCAATAAAGTAAGAATTATAAGTGATGGAGAGGAAAAATTCGACCAGCTCATAAGAGATATTGAGAAAGCAGAGCATCATATTCATGTGACGTATTATATCTTTAGAGGGGATAATATAGGTCTGAGACTCTTGAGGGCTCTAGAAGAAAAAGCGAAACAGGGAGTTGAGGTCAAAGTATTGTACGACCCGGTTGGTGCCCGAGTACTGGGCAAAGATTTCTTCAACAAACTGAGAACATACGGCGGCCATGCTGAACCGTTTTTCGGCTCGAAATTTTTCCTGATCAACCTGCGTCTAAACTATAGAAATCACCGGAAAATCGTAGTGGTTGACGGAAAAGTCGGCTACACTGGAGGATTTAACGTTGGCGATGATTATCTGGGTATGTACGAAAAAATGGGCTACTGGAGAGATACCCATCTAAGAATAGAGGGAAATGGTGTGCTTACTCTGCAGACTCGATTTTTAATGGACTGGAACGCATCATCTAAAGACAAGCAAGTAAACTATGGGGAAGTTTATTTCCCGTTTTCAAGTCTAAAAGGGTCTACAGATATGCAGATCGTTTCCAGTGGTCCGGACAATGAGATGCATGCCATCAAGAAAGGGTTCATCAAAATGATCAGTATGGCTAAAGAATCCGTTTTGATCCAGACACCTTATTTCATTCCTGATGAAGCATTGATGGAAACAATCAAAATAGCCATCCTGTCAGGCATCAAAGTGAAAGTGATGATACCTAACAAGCCGGATCATCCATTTATTTATCGTGCCACTCTAAGCTACGCAGAAGAACTGGTAAAGAGTGGGGCAGAAGTTCATATTTACGACAATGGATTTCTTCATTCCAAAGTTATTGTGATAGACGGTGAGATTTTATCAGTAGGGACTGCAAATTTTGATATAAGAAGTTTCCGTCTGAATTTTGAAGTCAATGCATTTATTTATGATCGTTACCTCGCCAAAAAACAGGTCAGACTTTTTGAAGAGGATGAAAAGAAATCGTATTTACTGACAGAAGACATGATCAAAAATTATTCCAGATGGGAAATTTTCAAACAGCAGTTTTCCCGGCTTTTTTCACCCATACTATAACTATCATTCACGTCTGTTCACTGCATGTGGAAATCCTTAGGGTACGTCCAGCATATTGAACAGGCGTGTTTTTTTTATTCCTTAATTAATGCTGTCTCATCCTATTATAATGATTAAATCATAAAATGCTTTTTTTATATGCAAAATTATACAAGCGGTTACAATGGGTCATCACAACGAAGCTGGCTTAAAAACGTATGATTTGCAATTGTTTAAGCTTTCTGTAATAATGAATAAGGACCTTTTTATTGCAAAAATATGTAGGGTAAATTGCATGTATTTGCTTGAAGAAACTAATTAGCCAGTAAGGTTAGGCAGGATCATTAAAAATGAATGAGGTAACCGCTGGTACATAATCCAGTTATGTGTCTGTGTCTGTGTGAAGAGAAGAAGGTCTATTCCTTTTGTGGATTCATACAGTTTTTTTATGTGTTAAAACTCAGACCATAGCAGAATAAACGTAGAGGAGATACGATTATGATCGAGTTCAAAAATGTATCAAAAGTATACGGAGATGGAACGAAGGCCGTTGACGATGTATCGTTTACCATCAACGGAGGAGAATTTGTCGTTCTGATCGGAACGTCTGGGAGTGGGAAAACGACGACCATGAGGATGATCAATCGGATGATTGATTCGACATCCGGAGAGATTCTTATTGACGGAAAAGACATAAAAAAAGAAGATGCCGTTCAGCTGAGGAGAAAAATCGGATATGTTATCCAGCAGACAGGCCTTATGCCTCACATGACAGTATACGAAAATATTGTAATGGTTCCAAAATTATTAAAATGGGAAAAAGAAAAAATGCAGGAGACCGCAGAACGTCTACTGAAGCGAGTCGATATGGGTCCTGAATTTCTTGACCGTTACCCACAGGAACTTTCTGGCGGACAACAGCAGAGAATTGGTGTCATCCGAGCACTTGCCGCTAATCAGGATATTATCCTAATGGATGAACCGTTCGGTGCACTGGATCCGATCACTCGAGATGCTTTACAAGAACTGGTCAAGCACCTTCAGGAAGAGATGGGCCGTACAGTCGTATTCGTTACTCATGATATGGACGAAGCACTTAAGCTAGCAGACAAGATTGCGATCATGTCAGAAGGAAAAATCATTCAGTATGACACACCCGACAATATTTTAGCCGAACCTGCAAATGAATTTGTCGAGAGCTTCCTGGGTGAGGACAGACTGCAGCAGCGTTCAACCATGCAGACGGTCGATCAGGTCATGGTGAAGACACCCATTTCAGTTACATCGGATATTACGCTGGGAGAAGCTATTCGTGTCATGAGAGACAGAAGAGTAGATACGTTATTTGTGACTGATATGGATAATGTCCTTCAGGGGCTGGTCGATTTCGAAGCAATCAACAAAAATAGAAAGACAGCCTCTACAGTGCAGGACATTATGTCTCATGTCTATTACGTAAAATCCGGAACCTTACTGAGCAGTGTGGCAGACAAGATGCTCAAGCGTGGATACAAGAACATCCCTGTTGTCAGCGAAGAAGGGAAACTGGAAGGTCTTGTTACACGGGCATCACTGGTAGATATCGTCTACGATACAATCTGGGGAGATGACGAAGAAGTGGAAAGCATTCCTCTAGAGACGACCCAGTTTTCAGAATCAGAATAGGAGGAGACCTAAGTGATCGATTTTTTTAACAACTATGGTGCTCAGATGATGAGACTGATCTGGGAGCACTTATATATATCAATAGTAGCATTAGGTTTAGGGGTGATCGTAGCTGTCCCAGTCGGCATCCTGCTGACACGGACGGATAAGCTGGCGACGTTTTTCATCGGTCTGGCATCCATACTTCAGACTGTCCCGTCACTGGCACTGCTGGCACTGATGATTCCTTTTCTTGGGATCGGTCAGTTTCCGGCTATCATGGCACTGTTCATTTACTCTCTGCTTCCGATCCTCAGAAATACGTATACAGGCATGAAGGGTGTGAATCCGGACCTTGTTGACGCAGCTAGAGGTATGGGAATGACCGAATCACAGCTGGTCAGAAAGGTGGAGCTCCCTCAGGCAGCCCCAGTTATAATGGCGGGGATCAGACTTTCAGGGACATACGTTATTGCCTGGGCAGCTCTTGCTTCATATATCGGAGCAGGCGGACTTGGAGATTTCATTTTTAATGGGTTGAACCTGTATATTCCTGAGCTGATCATAGGAGGAACGATTCCTGTGACCATACTGGCTTTACTCGTAGATTTTGTATTAGGTCGTGTAGAGAAGAAGGTTACACCTAGAAACCAAGTCATAGACTAGAGAAAGGCTGATAATAATGACGTTTAAGAAAAATATGAAACTTGCTGCTTTAAGTTCTGCAGCAGTAATGATGACAGCTTGTTCTCTTCCTGGCCTTGGAGCAGGTCTGACCGAAGAAGGGAATATTACCATTGCTACTCAGTCTTCTACTGAGATGGTCATTTTAGGCTACATTGTTCAGGGGATGGTCAATCATTACTCAGACATCAATGCTGATGTTATTCAGAACCTCGGATCGTCCACTATGGTTACACAGGCTTTAGCCCAGGGTGATGCGGATGTAGCTGCTGCAAGCTACACAGGGACTGCGCTGACAGGCGAATTAGGGATGGATCCGATCACGGACCCTGATGAAGCCAGAGAGGCTGTGACAGAAGGATTTAGAGAACAGTATAATATGAGATATTTTCCATCATATGGATTTGAAAACACCTATGCCTTTCTCGTAACCAGTGAACTGGCAGAAGAGCATGGACTCGAAACAATAAGTGATCTGGAGCCCATTGCTGGAGATCTGACTGCTGGAGTCGATAATTCCTGGATGGAAAGAGAAGGAGACGGGTACCGGGCGTTTCTTGAGACTTATGAATTTGACTTTGACACCGTCTATCCTATGGAAATAGGTTTGGTGTACGATGCGGTTCAATCAGGTAATATGGATATCGTCCTGGGATATTCAACGGACGGACGTATCGCCAGTTACGATCTGGTCTTTCTTGAAGACGACCTCAACTTCTTCCCTCCATATGACGCAAGTCCATCAGCTTTATATGATACGCTTGAAGAATACCCTTTAATTGAAGGTATTCTTCTGAAACTTGAGGGAATGATTGAAACTGAGCAGATGCAGGAAATGAACTTTATTGCCGATGAATATCTGATCGAGCCGGCAACTGTAGCTGTAGAATTTCTTGAAGCCAATAATTATTTTGAAGACAGTGAACCTTATCTCGAACCAGCAGGAGGGGAATAAGATGTTAAATATAGAAGGATTAGATGAATTATCACAAATGAATATCGTTCAGCAGCTGATTTACTATGTACAGCAGAACGGACCCTATTTATGGGATCAGTTTGTCAGACACTTTCTCATCTCGATTTACGGTGTGCTGTTTGCAGCTCTTGTTGCCATTCCTCTGGGATTTTATATAGCCAGACACAGTAAGCTGGCTGACTGGGTCGTCGGCGCAGCTAACGTCATACAGACAATACCGTCACTGGCGATGCTGTCGATTCTTATGCTAGGATTTGGGATAGGAGTCAATACAGTAATTATTACAGTATTTCTATATTCGCTGCTTCCAATCGTTAAAAACACATATGCGGGTGTGAAGAGTGTAGATAATGCGCTGATGGATGCGGCGAAGGGAATGGGCATGACCCGCTGGCAGCAGACTTACAAAGTTGAACTGCCTATGGCTTTATCAGTGATCATGGCCGGTCTAAGGAATGCTCTGGTTGTGGCGATCGGGGTAACGGCTATAGGAACATTTATTGGTGCGGGAGGACTTGGAGATATCATACAAAGAGGTGTCAATGCTTCTCAAGGAGGAGCTATCATCCTGGCCGGTGCGATTCCAACTGCGCTGATGGCTGTTGTGGCCGATCTGGTCCTGGCGTGGCTTGAAAGAAAACTGAATCCTGCAAGTCGGGTAAGCAGATAAAGTAAAACAGCTATGGAGATGGATGGACTATCTCTCATAGCTGTTTTTTATTTTGCTAATCTGATATGCCTGATATCTTTGGCATTGATTAAGTAGGTCGTGCGTGATGATGCAGTTTTTATAATGATTTGAGTTGAGTGAGGTGAAAATACTGGAATCCCGATATACTCGTTGATCTGATCTGAATGAGTAGTAGGATTGACCTGAATGATAATACGCTGCTGCTTTTTCACAGACTGTTTAAGGAATAAGCCCAACTGACTCTTGGGCATCTGTGGCTGTACTTTAGATAAACTGGTAGAAAACAGGGCGCCGTATCCTTTCCTGAAAACATCTACAATATGCTGTGTTTCGATGGCTAATTTACTCATGATCGTCCTCCCCGAACATATGTTACCTTTAGTATATCGTGCGAACATACATTCGTCAACAGTCTCATGTAGTTTTTTTAATAATTGTTTGTCTAAAATTCTGGAGCATGATCAAGTCAGATAAAGAGGAACTGAAGATAAACCCGAACTGGGAGGAGATTTTAGTCTATGTGTAAAATAGTTGTCGGAAAGTAAAATAGTAGGGCAAGAAATTAAAGTAGACAAAAAGAAAGAAG
>NZ_BAAADA010000077.1:0-10120 GCF_039522005.1 Alkalibacterium indicireducens | reverse complement strand
GGATTAAAAGACTTTGCGATTCTTTCGGATGGAACAGTTTACAAGAATCCAAAATTCTTTCGTTCTTTGGACACTAAACTAGCAAAGGAACAACGCAAACTATCCAGAAGGAAAATACAAGCGCTCAAAGATGGTCGAAAATTATCCGAATCGAAGAACTATCAGAAGCAGCGCATCAAAGTTGCCAACACTCACGAAACTATCAAAAACAAACGCACCGACTACCTTCATAAAATCTCCACCGAGATTGTCAAAAACCACGACATAACCGGTATCGAAGATTTGTTGGTAAAGAATATGATGCTCAATCGAAAATTAGCTAAATCCATCTCAGAAGTAAGTTGGGCGGAATTTCGCACTATGTTAGAATACAAAGCCAAGTGGTATGGGAAAGAAATAATCGCTGTCGCACGGAACTTTCCTTCAAGCCAACTCTGCTCGGGATGCGGCTACCAAAACAAAGCCGTTAAGAATCTCGCTGTTCGCAAATGGGAATGTCCAGAATGTCATGCTCATCACGACCGGGATACTAACGCAAGCATAAATTTAAACCAGGAAGCATTGCGTATTTTAACTTCCAGAACTGTAGGGACTACAGAGTTAGCCTAATCAATATCCGACCAATAGGTGGGAGTTCTTAGGAATCTCCATCTTCAAAATCCCTTAGGATTTAAGGTGGAGTAGTTCAAAAAGAGACCATTAATTACTGTTTTTCGGACATGGCCTGATCTTTCTCGATCATTTTGTCGAAAGCGCCAATGACTGAATCGGAAAAGTCACTTTGCAATAGGTGCAGGATCGCTTCAACAGTGATGCCTCCGGGTGAGGATACCTTATCGATTAGTGTCTGAGGAGAGTCGGTGGCATGTAAGACGGTTTTACCACTTCCCAACACAGCTTGAGCAGCAATCTTTACAGCCGTATCTTTTTTCATGCCATGTTTAACAGCACTTCTAGCCAGCGTATCAATGAACAGGAAAACCAGCGCAGGAGAACTTCCGGCCAGTCCGATAAAAATGTTCAGCTGATTTTCAGGAATGATAACTGTTTCTCCTACCGCGTTGAAAATATCTTGAGTGATCTTTATATTCTCTTCTGAAACACTGGGGTTTTCGACAATGGCTGTCATGGACTCTTCTACTTGTGCGTTAAGGTTCGGCATGGTGCGAAGATACTGACTTTCTGATAAAAACTGCTTCAGACGTTCACTCGTGTATCCTGCAGCTACGGACAGGATGAGCTTGTTTTCTGGTATAGAAAGGGGACCAAGCACATTATCCATCTGATGAGGCTTCACTGCCAGTATAATGATATCTGAAGCGTCGATCACATCCTGGTTGACATGAGTCACACTGATCTGCCAGTTTTCTTCGATTTTTTTGAGTGATTCCGGAGAATAAGTCGAAACAATCAGATCGTCTCTTTGAATCAGTTCCTTCTTCAGCAGCCCTTTAACAATGGCCTGAGCCATATTTCCGAATCCGATACATCCTAATTTCATACGCGTCATCCTTTATAGTTGATTTACTATCAGTGTAGCATATTTTCATTCATCATGAGCGAGCTGGTCAGAAGAAAAAGGGATGGACTGAAACATTAAAATTTTGTCATTTTTTTGGTATAATAAAAAGGTAACTAGGGGGACATGAAAAGGGGAAGATGTATGACAAAAGATTTAGATTGGGAAAACCTTGGATTCTCATATATTAAGACAGACTATCGCTTTATCTCTCGATACAAAGATGGGGAATGGGATGAAGGGGAACTGACGACTGACAATCGCCTTCACATTTCTGAAGGATCCACTGCCCTGCATTATGGTCAGCAGTGTTTTGAAGGTATGAAAGCTTACAGGACTGAAGAGGGGTCCATTAATTTATTCAGGCCGTATGAAAACGCCATTCGAATGAAGAAAAGTTGTGAACGTCTACTTATGGCTGTTTATCCGGAAGACAAGTTTGTGGAGGCGGTAAAAAAAGTTGTCCGTGCTAATGAAGAATGGGTACCCCCATATGGGACGGGCAGCTCTTTATATCTGCGTCCTTACATGATCGGGGTAGGCGACAATATTGGGATAAAATCTGCCGATGAGTATATTTTTTCAATATTTGCCATGCCAGTCGGATCTTATTTCAAAGGCGGGATGAAACCGTCCAACTTTGTCGTAAGCGGCTATGACCGTGCGGCACCGAAAGGAACAGGAGCAGCTAAAGTCGGCGGGAACTACGCGGCCAGCCTCCTTCCTGGAAAAGAAGCCAAGTCACGCTCCTTCAGTGATGCGGTTTATCTGGATCCGGAAACACATACTAAAATAGAAGAAGTCGGAGCAGCCAACTTTTTCGGAATCACCAAAGATGATGTATTTGTCACACCCAAGTCACCATCCATACTGCCCAGCATAACCAAGTACTCGTTACTTTGGCTTGCTGAAAACAGATTGAATCTTGACACGCTTGAAGGAGACGTATTCATCAGGGATATCGATCAGTTCAAAGAAGCTGGTGCGTGTGGAACGGCTGCAGTTATTGCTCCGATCGGTGGACTTCAGGTAGAGGATGATTTCCATGTGTTTTATTCTGAAACAGAAGTCGGTCCCGTTACTAAGCGACTCTATAATGAACTAGTCGGGATCCAGTTTGGAGATGTAGCGGCTCCTGAAGGATGGATAGAAAAAGTCTAATTACCATATAATTATCAGACAGAGAATCAAATAAATGGAGGGTTATCAATGAGCTATTTGAAAAAAATTACAATTGATACACATCATAAGCAGGAATTTGTTATGATCGACCGTTATTTGAATGAAGCGCTGGAAGACAGTCAGGTCGAGAACGGCATCATGGTGGTTTACTGCCCGCATACTACAGGTGGGATCACAATCAACGAGAATGCTGATCCGGATGTCCGGACAGATCTGAAACGCGTGCTGGATGATACCTTTCCTGATCATGACTACTTTGTTCATGCGGAAGGGAACTCTGATGGGCACATTAAATCCTCGCTTGTCGGAGCCAGTGAGACCTTGATTATTGAGAATGGCAAGCTGGTTTTCGGCACCTGGCAGAGTGTCTACTTTACCGAGTTTGACGGTCCGAGAACACGGCATGTTTATATCAAGATAATTGAAGGATAAGATTAACAAAAAGAGAATGCCGAGGCATTCTCTTTTTTATGAATAAAGGATGAATAAAATGTGAAAAATGGTCCGGAGGTCTGATGTTTATTTTCTCCTAAAGCGGTATACTACAGATAATCAGTATTCTATGAGAGTACATAATATAGAGAAAGAAGGAGACAATATGTTAGAGGTGAAAAATCTGCGCAAGACATTTGGGGATCTGACAGCTGTTGAAGATGTCAGTTTTACCATACGTCCCGGAGAAATCATGGGTCTCATCGGTCAGAATGGCGCAGGAAAAACGACAACCTTCCGTATCATACTGGATCTGCTGACAGCAGACCAGGGTGAAGTGCTTTGGGAAAATAAGCGTCTGTCGAAAAAGATCTTCAATAAAATAGGGTATCTTCCAGAAGAAAGAGGGCTGTATCCTAAAGTATCGATTGAGAATCAGATTCTTTATTTTGCACAGCTGAGAGGGAAGAAGAAAAGCGAGATCAGTCCTCTGATTGATGACTGGTTGAAAAAGTTCGACGTAAAAGGGAAAAAGACAGATAAAGTAAAAACTCTGTCAAAAGGGAATCAGCAGAAAGTCCAGCTGATTTGTACCCTGATTCATGAACCGGAACTGATTATTCTTGATGAACCGTTCAGCGGATTAGATCCGGTCAATGCAGAACTCCTCGAAGAAGGGATAAGAGAAGCTCAGAGTAAAGGCGCACGTATCATATTTTCCAGCCATAATATGAACAATGTGGAAGATCTCTGTGACAGCCTGATCATGCTGAAAAATGGAAAACAGGTACTTAATGGGGCGGTTCGTGATATTCGCGAACAGTTTGGACGGACGAAGCTGTTTTTAGAGTCTGATCTAAGCAAAGAAGCTCTTCTGGAATTCCCGGGTGTACAGCGGGTGGAGAAAAACAGAGACGGGATCGATATTGTCTATCTGACTCAGGCTGAAGAAGGAAAGGCTATTTTTGAGGCAGCAACACGAAACGGCTATATCCCGACGTTCAGCCAGCAACCTCCAACTTTAGAAGAGATTTTTAAACGAATGGCAGGTGAGCGAAATGAATAAATTCTGGGTCATTACTAAAGAAGTATACAAGAAAAATATTAAATCATTCGGGTTTATCGTCATGGTTCTCATTCCGCTGATCATTATTGGTTTTATCGCCGGGATGACCTACTACTTTTCACAGGAAGCTCAAAACGCTGAGCCAACACCGATTGCTGTCGTAACAGATGATCCGGCTCTTCAGGAGCTGTTTTCAGATGAAGAATGGAATTTTGAGATTGCTGGAGACATTACGACTGAAGAGGAAGCTGAAACAGCCCTGACTGCTGAGGATATCGAAGGATATATGGTCATCAATACTGAAGCACAAACCCTTCAGGCAGAAATCGTCCATGCAAACGAGCTGTCTAATCAGATACCAATCATTACTGAAGTGCTGACAAACTATCAGACGATGCTTAGAGCGAATGATCTTGAGCTGGCTCCTGAAGAGGTCATGTCTCTGACAGAGGCTGTTCAAGTAGAAGAAACAGTCGTCAGTATCGAAGAAGGGGCACTGACAGAAGAAGACACAACCGATAGAATGATCCAGGAATGGAGCGCTTATGCGGTCAGTATTGCTATAATGGCTTTCATCATGACATATTCCGGAATCATAGCTGAAGAAGTGGCCAACGAAAAAGGCACACGTATTATGGAAATCATCTTGTCCAGTGCGACAGCAACCAATCATTTCTTCGGGAAGCTGGTTGGGGTCATCATGGTGATGCTGACTCAGATCGCGATTTATGCAGCTGTAGGATTTGCAGCCTATCTGTACTTCAGAGACACTGATTTTGTCCAAGGACTGATAGGTGAGATGGATATTATGGGCATGCTTCAGGAACTGCTGGGGTATACACTGATATTCTTTGTAGCGGGGGTGCTGATATATGTCATACTCGCAGCATTCTTCGGCTCGCTGGCTACTAAGATGGAAGACGTGAATAAAGCTGTCACCCCGATAGTCTTTATCGCTCTTGCCGGGTTCTATGTCGGATTATTTGCTTTCACATCTCCTGAAAATACATTGGCCGTCGTATTCTCATATATTCCATTGTTTACGCCTTTCGTGATGCCGTTCAGGATCGCATCAGGGACTGTCGCGACAAGTGGAATCTGGCTGTCCATTGTAGGAACAGTCGGGTTTGCAGCATTGATTTCTGCTGTGGCTCTTGCCTTTTACCGCTCCAATGTCCTGGTTTATTCTGACACCAACATACTGGGTACAATCAAGCGGTCCTGGAATATCATGCAGAGTAATAAGAAAGCAAGAAAGCAAAGAGATGCCTGATTATAAAAAAGTACAATAAGTAGTGAGAATAAGGGAATGTCCAGCTGTATACTGGACAATCCTTTTTTGTTTGATCGGTCATTTAATCATGATCAAAGTTCAATAGGAGATTCCTCTGTTTAATTTGCATATAAAATAACTACAGTATATACGCTCTTGTAACGGCAATCGTGTAAAGTAGAAAGATTTGCTACTTTACACGTATTCCTGTAGAAATTAGTAATGTAATGCTGTACAATGAGAAAGGGGTGAGAGAATTGTTAAAATACAGTGAGTTGACAGAAAAGGATAAACGCCGCCGGTACAAGATGCTTGTGGAATTACCGTTATTTCTGGCCGGGATTATACTCAGTGCGTTCGATTTTGATTTCAGATTTATCATGACAATGGTAACAGGGATCATGGTTATTGAACTGATCATCTTCGGTCTGATGGATATTAAATTCAATTATTCATTAAGCGAATTTATTACAGACATGATCTATTTGTTCGTCATGAATTTCTTTGTTGTCCTGATAGCCACTCCGGGCTTTCTGTATACACTGAACCAGGCTACAGAGCGGACTTATATTTTTACCAACATTATCGAATTGATTGTTTCGTTTACTTTGCTTCATACAGCCTGGTATATTTACATTATTCTCTCATGTAAGGTAAGAAAAAACCCGTCCCTCAAATGGAAATGGGATGTAACAGGGGCCTTTCATTCTGATGGCAGTCGATTTGCGGTTAAATAAAAAGTACAGGGTATCCGGACCAGCACCTTGCGTGTCGTCCGAATATCCTGTACTTTTATTTTGTATTATAAGATAAACATCAATAGTCCGGAGTAGAAGACCAGGCCGACCATAAATGAGGTCATGCCGCTTCCTTTACAGGCTGGAAGTTCATCTTTTAAAGCGTTGAGAATCAGTCCGCCTGCTACGAAAGCTTCCAGAAGTCCCATATACGTGTGAGAGATGTGAATAGTCAATCCGAGAAGCCATCCCAGCAGCACAGACGCGACGAGGAGCTTCAGACCATATCGGTCGTACAGTTTTTCAAAGTGGTGACGCAGTACCCAGTCATTGGTCATGAAGTGGACACCAATAGCGAATAAGTAAAGCAGTGCAGTAAAGGTCGTTTCAAAACTCTGGTTGGATAGCAGGATACCGATAATGAAATTATAGAGAAAATATGACCCAATGTGAGCCCAGAAAATACCTGAAGTAGAAAAATCGCTTTTTGCCAGTTTCAGTCTTGATGATTTTAAAGCCAGCTCAAGAAAGTAAAAGACAACAATTCCCGCAAGCATAGAGCCGAAAATCAGGTGAGACGCATTCTGGGATGAAATGTTAAAGGTCTCCATAACCTCATGCTCATACCCCTGAACGGTCGGAATCAAGTGGAAGAATACATAAGCTAGTGAAATTCCTCCAACAAAAGAGGTGAACTGGTTAACGGATAATAGGCGCAATTTAAAATGTCTGGAGCTTAAATGAATAAATGAAAAGCCTAATGCAAGGAACAGACCGGTTAATGACATACTACAATCCTTCTTTCAATTAATTAAAACATCTCTATAGCGAATTTATTATAGTCCTCAACAAGATCGTAGTCAACAAGTTTTCATGAAAGTTTCTGAAACTTTTCATAATGATGTCCGAAGCGTTCAAAAATAGGAACAAGCCTTCTATTATGCTATTCTATTAATATAAAAATTAAGCAGCAAGACAAAGAAAAGAGGGATTGGATGATACCAATTAAAGTTAAACTGGCAAAAAACAATCGGATCGAATCAGAGCGACTGATTCTCAGACCGGTCACATTGAAAGATGCACCGGATATGTACGAATATGCCCAGGATGAAGAGACGACCTATTATGTTTTTGAAAGACATACGTCGCTTGAAAAGACGGAAGAAGCCATCACTGAGTATTTTCTGGAAGACCCGTTCGGAAAGTTCGGAATCGAGCTGAAGGGGACAGGTAAAATGATCGGTACAATTGATTTGAGAATCAAAAGCGAAGACAAACGGGCCATCATTGGATACACCTTAAACAAAGCGTTTCACGGAAAAGGGTATATGACGGAAGCCGGCCAGCGTGTATTGAAGTTAGGTTTCGAGACACTTGGACTCGACTGCATTGCCGCTTTGCATGACGAACGCAATGCCGTATCGGGGAAAGTGATGGAACGTCTTGGAATGAAAAAGGAAGGGACCCTTCGTCATGTCGGAAAATGGAAGCAAGGGGAATGGTTCAATGACGTCTATTATTCGATCCTTAAAACGGAATATGATGAGCAGATGAGGGAACAAAATCAGTAAGGGGGATCATTTGCGATAAGTGGCGCACTCTTTTTATACTTAAAGATAAGAAAACTTTAAGGAGGAGACGTATGCAGAAAACACGAAGTTTTCCAAAAGAAGCCGGCTTCGAGAATGGAATGAAGGCACTCAGAGAAGGGTATATGTATGCCCCTAACAGACATAAGATCTATAAAGCAGACGCATTCGAAACACATTTACTGGGTGAAAAGGCAGTAGTTATTGGTGGGGAAGAAGCAGCTAGACTCTTTTATGACGAAGGCAAATTTAAACGTGAAGGAGCTGCCCCTGAGCCTGCGAAAGCGACACTGCTCGGAAAAGGAGGGGTTCAGGGACTTGATGATGAAGCACACAGACATCGTAAAGCTTTCTTTATGGGACTGATGTCCAAAGAACGGATTGAAGTCTGGGCTAAACTTGTTGAGAAGTACTTGCTGAAGGAAACAAAGGAATGGATCAAGAAGGATTCGATCGTTTTCTATGAAGAAAGTCAGAAAATTCTGACACAGGCTGTCTGTGAATGGGCAGGAGTTCCTCTACCCGAAAAAGATGTGGAGAAGCGAACAAAACAGCTGGTCAGTATGTTCGAATCGCCAATGGCCGTCAGCACGCGTCATATAGAAGGACGAATCGGGCGCAAGCAGGCCGAATCCTGGAACAAGGAACTGATTCAGCAGGTTAGAGACGGAGACTTGCATCCGAAAGAAGAGACTGCTCTTTACCAGATTTCATGGTTCAAGGATCTTGACGGTGAACTGCTCGACTTGAAGACAGCTGCCGTGGAACTGCTCAACGTTCTGCGTCCCTCAGTAGCGGTAGCCATCTACTTTGCCTTCACAGCGCTGAGCCTGCATCATTTCCCTGAAATCAAGGATAAACTTAACGGAGACAATCCCTATTATCTGCATATGTTCATCCAGGAAATCAGACGGTATTACCCATTTTTCCCGTTCAATGGGTCCATTACTAGAAAAGACTTTATCTGGGATGGATACCAGTTTGAAAAAGATACACTTGTAATCCTGGACTTTTATGGTACCAATCACGATCCACGTATCTGGGATAATCCTGAAGCGTTTGATCCTGAACGTTTCAAAGACTGGCATACAAGTCCGACGGATCAGGTCCAGATGAAACTGGTGGCTCAAGGCGGAGGAGATTATAATACAGGTCACCGCTGCCCTGGAGAATGGAATACTGTTAGAGCTATGGAAATCGTTACGGACTATCTGATCAATAAAATCAGTTATGAGGTGCCGGAGCAGGATGTCGGCTACAGCATGGTGAAGGTTCCGGCTATTCCAAACAGCGGAATGAAACTGGAGAATATTGATTATATCGGATAAATGAAGCTGACATGTATCTGTAGATAGGAGCTGTACTATGCGAACACTCGGTAAGGCGCTGGTTCTGGTTCTGATCGGATTGATCGGAGGCATGGGCGGTCCGCTTAAAGAAGGGTAAATCAGACAGTCTTTGACTATTGACGTATTAAATGAATCAAGAGAAGAGGCACTACGTTGTGAAGATCGACAATGTAGTGTCTTTTTTCGTATGTACTAGTAGGGATCATTCTTCTGAGAGTGGTATTAAGGAAGGTGCTATGACCAGCTTATAGTATTTAGGAGAGGTGAGTGGGCCACAAGAAGCGTCTTAGAACAAACTCAAAAACATTATAATGAAAAAATGACCGGTCATTTCTTTTCATCTTTCATTATTGAGCCTTTTACAGTATAGTTACCTTTGAAGGAGGGATCAGTATATGAAGCAGTATCTTTGTCCGTCACTAAGTATCCTCTTCTACTTGCTCTATTTTTTCTTGCTGCAGGGGGTAGCTTATTTTTTACCGGATTCAATTATCGTTACACTGAGTGTAATGGTTTCAGTATTTATCATAATCCCGATTGCAGCATCCCGCACCAGTGCCCTGGTTATGGTTAAAATCAGAGGATTCAGCTGTCGGCTGTAAGTGTACTCATCCTGAAAATTGACAGGCTGAAAAAGTTGAAGCGGGGAGCAACTAGCCATTAAATCGGATCGATTAAAAAAAACACCTTTTAATCATCTTGAGGATATGCTATTATAGTAGTTGCCGCAAGGCCTCATGGCAATGGTGGGCGTATGAACCGTGTCAGATCCGGAAGGAAGCAGCACTAAGTACTGTCCCACCATGTGTCATGTGATACATAGTCACGAATAATGCAGTTTATTCATAGAAAGATGCCTCCGTCAAAAGGGCATCTTTTTTTTCGCACAGGTAAAATTTCTTTTTAACGTAATTCCGAAAGAAGTCTCCCACTTCTAAACGTATGGGTACGAAGCACCAGTGAAAGTGGGAGA
>NZ_BAAADA010000076.1:0-10007 GCF_039522005.1 Alkalibacterium indicireducens | reverse complement strand
TATCATAGAAGGAGCGATAATAAATTATAAGGGGTTTTTATCAAACTGTCCTTGACATGGGGTCCAGTTTATATTGAGCAGTGGTCTTTTATTGAGCGATAAGATACTCAGGGAATTAGACCGTCATGGCGAGGAAGATGAGTGCCCCGACAGCTCCACCAATGAATGGACCAACGATAGGGATCCATGAATACTCCCAATCAGAACCTCCTTTATTAGCTATAGGAAGTATCTGGTGAGCGATTCTCGGACCCAAATCACGGGCCGGATTGATGGCATACCCTGTTGTTCCTCCAAGCGAAAACCCGATTGCCACAATAAGCAACCCTACAATCAGAGGATTCAGTCCATCTGTAAAATCGCCTTGAGTAAAAGCAAGTAGGCCGAATACTAGAACAATCGTCGCAATCGTTTCAGATAACAAATTCCATTTTGATCCTTTAATGGCTGGACCTGTTGAGAACACAGCCAGGATAGCTTCCTGATCATCCGTAGCTCTGAAATGAGGAATATAATGAAGCCAGACCAGAACGGCACCAGTAAAACCTCCTGCAACTTGTGCAATGGTGTAGGGGATTACCATCTCCCATCCAATTTCACCAGCCACAGCCATTCCGAGGGTCACTGCCGGATTAATATGTGCCGGAGACAGCCAGCCTACAGCGTAAACCGCCATAGCTACGGCGAGCCCCCACCCTATACCGATCATGATCCATCCACTATCATATGATTTCGTCTTTTTCAGTACATTGGCAGCAACCACACCGTCTCCCAGAAGAATGAGGATCATCGTGCCGAAATACTCACCAAGTAACTGCTGAAATAAAGTTGTTTCCACTATAAATCCCTCGCTTTATTTATTTTTGTATTCCTCCAGTGATACTTCTCTTACTCTTTCATCCAGATGAGCAGACCAGTTTTCTTTTTCTTCTTCACTCCATCCAAGTTCTTTCTGCATGGCATCAATAACCGATTCTTTCAGTTCAATAACCCGGTCTATATTGAAGAATATTGAATCTGTGCGTCTTTCAAAGAAATCCTCTGGAGACAAAATCATTTCATGCTCCAGCCCATACGCCAGCTGCAGGGCATCTTTTAAAGGCATATCGAACGAGCGAGCCTTACCCAGCAGTTCATACACCTTAAATATATTTGTCCCATACCAGTCAACCAGGAAACGTGCATCAGTCTGATCCAGACCTGCATCAGTCCCATCTTGACTGTGTTGATCTATAAATGTCTGGAATGCAAAAGGATTTTCGACATCTCCTCCAGAAAGCGGAATGGTCTTCGTGTCCACCTGATCGAACCTTACATTCAGTTCTTCAAAAGCTTTATCGATGACTTCAAAGGCGTCTTCCGCCATACGCCGGTAATCGGTCAGTTTTCCTCCTGCAATCGTGATCAGTCCGTCTTCTTCAGTAAAGATTTCGTGTCCTCTGGAAATGCCTGACGGGTCATCATTATTCTCATCCTTAATCAGCGGTCTGAGCCCCGCCCAGCTCGATTCGATATCATCCAATGTTAGGGATACCCCGTCAAATCGGTGATTGATTGTCTGCAGGAGGTAATCAATGTCTTCCTGTGTGATGGACGGGTCCTCGTACGCCCCCTCAAATGGGGTGTCCGTCGTTCCAAAATATGTTTTATTGCCACGTGGGATAATGAAGACCATACGATTGTCTTCCTGTCCAGTATCTGTGTAAATGGTTCTGGACACAGGGAGCTTAGAATGATCCACTACGAAATGGACTCCTTTTGTAGGGAACATTTTGCCTCCAGTATATGCCTTCCTGTTCTTTCTTGTCTCATCCGCCCATGGACCGGTGGCATTCACCACGACTTTCGCATCGATGTCAAAGGACTCCTCGTTCAACGTATCCATTGCTCTGACAGTTCTTATCTTTCCATCCTCATCGTAACCGAAAGATTCAGCTTTAACATAGTTGGTTATAATGGCCCCCAGTTCGTCAGCTTTTTTTATCGTTTCGATTGTCAGTCGGGCATCGTCATTCGTGTAGTCAAGGTAGAAACCTCCGGCCATAAGTCCTTCTTCTTTCAAGTGAGGTTCTTCCTTAAGCACCTCTTCCTTGTCAACGATATAATGAGCCCATTCTTCATCAGTCTCTGCTAGATAGTCGTACAGGTGCAGAACTACTTCTGCAGTGAAGGCATTAAAAGAAGCACCTGGTTCTTCATATACCGGCATCAGCATATATCCCGGCTGGACAATATGAGGGGCATTCTTTCCAATAACAGCCCGTTCCTTAGCTACTTCTGACACAAGCTCCACATCAAACTGTTTCAGATAGCGTAGACCCCCGTGAACAAGCTTTGTGGACCGGCTGCTCGTCCCTCCTGCGAAGTCCTGCATCTCGATCAGACCAACTTTTATGCCTCGGGCAGCGGCATGGAGAGCTAATCCAGCTCCAGTGATGCCGCCTCCGATGATCAGCAGATCGACCTGATCAGATGACAGCTTATTTATATTCTCTTTTCTGGTCTGAGCTGAAAATGTCATGCGTCCGTCAGCTCCTTTCTTAAGTTTTTAACCGTCTTACTCTTCTTTTTTTACTTTTTTCGGCTTGAATTTGAAAGCCTGAGTTGCCTTGACAGCTGCCTGCCAGCCTTCGTATAGATCTTCACGGACCTCTTCGTCCATATTAGCCTCAAAGGTTGCTGATTTATCCCATTTCGCTTTGATTTCATCCAAATCTTTAAAGAATCCCGTAGCCAGACCAGTGAGATAGACTGCACCTAAAGCGGTTGTTTCCATGATTTTAGAGCGTTCGATCTTCACATCCAGAATATCAGCCTGGAACTGCATTAGGAAATCGTTCATGCTGGCTCCACCGTCCACTCGCATCGTTTCTGTCTTAAGCCCGGCATCTTCATTCATTGCATCCACGACGTCTCTTGTCTGGTAAGCCAATGATTCAAGTGTCGCACGAATAAAGTGTTCTTTTTCCGTTCCTCGAGTCAGTCCGAAGACGGCTCCTCTGGCATCCTGATCCCAATGCGGGGCCCCCAGTCCAGTAAAGGCAGGAACGACATAAACATTGTCTGTTGTATCCACTCGTGTAGCATAGTTTTCTGATTGCGGCGCATCTCTGAACATTCTCAGTCCGTCACGCAGCCACTGAATGGCAGACCCGGCAACAAAAATTGCCCCTTCCAGCGCATAATACACTTCATTATCCAATCCATATGCCAGAGTAGTCAGCAGACCATTCTCAGACTGAATCGGCTCTTTTCCGGTATTCATAATAATGAAGGCACCTGTTCCGTACGTATTTTTAACCATTCCTTTATCAAAAGCAGTCTGTCCGAATAAAGCTGCCTGCTGGTCTCCGGCAATTCCTGCAATCGGCACTTGAACGCCTTTAAAGATCGCATCCATAGTCTGTCCAAATATACCTGCAGATGGTTTGACTTCCGGCAGCATGCTTTCAGGTATATCCAGAAGATCCAGTATATCTGAGTCCCACTGCATATCATAAATATTGTAAAGCATCGTGCGGCTGGCATTTGAATAATCCGTAGCGTGAACCTCTCCACCAGTCAGCTTCCATAAAAGCCAAGTATCAATAGTCCCAAATAGAAGCTCTCCATTTTTCGCCCGTTCTCTAGAGCCTTCTACCTTATCAAGGATCCATTTGATTTTGGTCGCTGAAAAGTAGGAATCTACAATGAGACCCGTTTTCTTATGGATCATGTCCTTATGTCCGTCTTCAACAAGCTGGTGCGCAACATCAGATGTCTGCTTGGACTGCCAGACGACTGCAGGGTAAATCGGTTCCCCTGTTTCCTTATCCCAGATGACTGTTGTTTCTCGCTGGTTTGTTATGCCGATACTGTCAAGGTCGTTTGCCTCAATACCTGCTTCGATCATGACACTTGCAATGACCTGAAGCGTCTTTAACCAGATTTCATTCGCATTGTGCTCGACCCAACCCGGTTCCGGGAAGGACTGCTCAATCTCCTTCTGGTAACTCCATCTTGGTTCCCCTTCCTTATCGAATATGATTGCCCGCGTGCTTGTCGTTCCCTGATCGATTGCCATAATGTAATCAGCCATTGCTATATCTACTCCCTTTCTCTTATTTGTAAAGGCTTACTGTCGAACCCAGTATAACATTGCATCCTTCACTTCTTCTAATAGAAAGCATATGAAGAGGTAAATTTGTTAATTTCATCCCCATTTTATTTTACTTTTATTAGTTGAGGTCATAAGTTGACTGTTCATTTTCTCTAGTGAGTAATTTATTGTGACGACCACTTATCTTACATGATTCTTAATTAAAACAAAAAAAACAGCTCGAGTGAGCTGTTTTCTTTACACTATTTTGATCGTATGATTAGTCGTTCATCAGTGCCTGATTTGCAGTGATGATAGCTGTTTTATAGACATCTTCTTCGACGCATCCACGTGACAGGTCTGAGACAGGTTTGTTCAGACCTTGAAGAATCGGTCCGACTGCTTCAAATCCACCTAAACGCTGAGTTATTTTGTAGCCGATATTTCCTGACTGCAGTTCAGGGAAGACGAACACAGTTGCTTCACCTGCAACGTCTGATTCGGGTACTTTCTGCTGGGCTACAGCAGGAACAAAAGCCGCATCGAACTGAAGCTCTCCATCAATAGCTAAGTCAGGAGCAAGTTCCTGCGCAATTTTCGTTGCGTTACGTACTTTTTCTGCTTCCGGTGCATTAGCTGTTCCTTTTGAAGAGAAGCTCAGTAATGCAACTTTAGGGTCGATACCGAACATTTTAGCTGTACGGGCACTTTCAACCGCGATTTCCGCCAGGACCTGCTCGTCCGGGTTAGGATTGATCGCACAGTCAGAGAACAGATATTTTTCCTGTCCTCTTCCACGTAGCATGATGAATGCCCCAGATGTACGGCTTACGCCAGGACGGGTCTTGATGATCTGAAGAGCCGGACGGACCGTATCTCCTGTTGAGTGAACCGCTCCGCTGACCAGGCCAACTGCATAGTCCAGATAGACAAGCATGGTACCGAAGTAGTTCACATCTTTAAGCTGAGTTCTAGCCTGATCTTCTGTGGCTTTCCCTTTACGGCGCTCAAGAAATGCTTCTACCATTTCGTCAAACTTGTCGTATGTTTCAGGATCGATGATTTCGATATCCTTCAGATCATATCCACGAGCTTTTGCTTCCTCAAAAATGTCTTCTTCTTTTCCGATCAGAACGGGTTCAAGAATGTTTTCATAATGAAGGCGCAATGCAGCACCTAAAATACGTTCATCTGTCGCTTCAGGAAAGACGATTTTCAGATCTTTTCCTTGAATGTTCTGTCTCAGACTTTCAAATAATTCCACTTGATTTTCCCTCCAGGATTTGTTTTTTCCACATTCTTAATCATACCACTTTTCTTATGGTTTTCACAGTTTAGCCATTAAATTATTCTAGTCATTCGGGTTTTCAGGCAGGCTCCAGTCAACTGGCTCGAAACCCATTTTCTCAAGAATCCGATTGGTTTCTGAAAACACGCCTGACCCTAAAAAGCCCCGATATGCAGACAACGGACTCGGATGAGAGGTTTTAAGAACAACGTGTCTGCTGGTATCGATCATCTTCTCTTTTTTCTGAGCCGCATTCCCCCAGAGAAGAAACACGATCGGTTCTTCTCTCTCACTCAAGGCCTTGATCACGTGGTCTGTCAGATCTTCCCAGCCTCTGTTGCGATGCGAATGCGCCTCTCCTCCTCGAACAGTCAATACTGTATTGAGAAGCAGTACGCCTTCTTCTGCCCATTTTTTCAGATACCCGTGTGAGACTGGAGGAATCCCCAGATCTCTCTCTAGCTCCTTATACATATTTTTAAGAGAAGGAGGTACATCCACCTCAGGTCTGACAGAAAAACTGAGGCCATGAGCCTGATACCTGCCGTGATAGGGATCCTGCCCTAAAATCACGACTTTAACTTCACTGAAAGGTGTCCATTCAAATGCCTGCCAGATATCTTCCACGACAGGATAGACTGCTGCCTCAGCGTATTCTCTCTTCAAAAACTCTCTTAATTCCTGATAGGACTCTGTCTGTTCAGCTTCTTTTAAAATGGGGGTCCAGTCATTGTCTACTGGAATCAACATATGTAAACTTCCTTTCTCTTTTGAGTAAATTTATCTCCCTTTGTCCTCTATTTTTGTTAGACTGATACTATACAAAAGATAGATTATTAAAGGGGACGAAATGAATGATCAAACTGATTGTTTCCGATATGGACGGAACACTGCTTAATGAACACATGGAAATATCCAATGCAAATGCCTCTGCCATCAAGCGTGCGCAGGAACAAGGCATCCATTTTGCTATTGCGACTGGGAGAGATTACCCGATGGCTTCGCCTTTGCTCAAGGAGCATACCATTATCTGTCCGCTGATTGCACAGAATGGCGCCCAGTATTTTGACGAAACCGGAAAAATTCTCTACAATATCGGGCTGGAAAAAAAGACGGTCAGACAGATGCTTGACATCTTTTCTCAATACGACTCACTTCACGAAGAGCTGATGACATCTAAAGGCATCTTCTCCGATAATAAGGATCAGCGTGAAGAAATGCTCGCGTCCATGTTATCAGATATGAACCCGGATATCACATTTGAAGAAGCTCTTGAAACAGCTAAGAAGCGAGTAGATGAGATGCCGATCACTTATGTGGATGACTACTCCGACGTTCTGAACGATCAGAGTCTTGTCGTCTTGAAGGTGGCGGTCCATACAAAAAAAGGAAAGGCGCTGCTTGACCCCTTAAAGGAAAAACTTTATGAGGCGGTTCCTGATTTGGCCATCACTGCTTCAAGTGAACGAAACCTTGAGATCAACCATAAGAATGCCCAGAAAGGACTGGCCGTCGCTAAACTGGCCAGAAAACTGGACCTTAAAGCCGACCAGGTTATGACTATCGGGGATAACATCAACGATATCTCCATGCTTAAATGGGCAAAATATTCAGTTGCCATGGAAAATGCTGCACCTGAAGCCAAGGAGGCTGCCAATTATCTTACTTCAAGTAACCGTAAGAATGGTGTAGCCGAAGCGATCACTCGTGTTTTAAGTGGTAAAATTTATAAGAATGATTAAGGGCATGTCGCCCGTCCCTCTCCTGTTCTGATGGTTCAATAACAACCGTTCAGGCCCGGAGAGGGCTTTTTTTCTGAACAGTATAGTGGAACCTCCGGCTAAATAACGACTTGAAAAAATTCAATCAGCTCATCCAGGGCGGCGTCAATGTCAGCCCTTCAACCAGTTCTTCATTGAGTTTCTTGTCAGCTAGTCGTTTCTTCCTTCTTTCACTGTAATCTCTGCAGACTTTCTGTTCTTCCTCTGATTCACAGACCAGATCAGGAAGAAGGGGCTGATCTGTTTCGAATGAACCGACGAGTACGAAGGTGAGAAAACTGGTTGCCCCGATATAAGTTTCTCCTGATTCCAGGTCTTCACCCAGAACTTTAGTAAACACTTCAATCGACCGTCTTCCGGAACCTGTTACATAGGTCTCCACACTCACCGCGTGACTGGCTTTGATTGGATGAAGAAAATGAAGCTCGTCCATGGAAGCCGTCACAAGAGAATTTGAACGGGCAAACTTTGCAACCGACATGGATGCCGTATTGTCGATCAGACTCATCAAGTTCCCGCCGAACAGAGTCTGGTGTCCGTTCAGTTCAGATGGGAGGACTATGTGTGTCTGAACGACCCTTGTTTCGTTACAGCTCATCTGTTTGTTAATAGTCATATTTGCTCTCCTTTGATTTCAGTCGTCTGACGGTCTGTGATGATATCTATAAATCGATGAGTAAACTGAGCTGTGAATCCCCAGAGGTACTGACCTTCCAACCGATAAAAAGGGATGCCCTGCTTTCTGGTGGTCCATCTGTACTTATCTCCATTGGATATCAGCTCGAATGGGAAATCCTCCTTATGTTCCATGATCAGATCCACATAATGATATTCAGGTCGATGTGTCAGAAAATAATTGAGGGGAATCGTGAACACTGACTCCACTTCCTCGTTCGGCTGGAGCGACTTTAATGTACAGTTCCTGAGTTCTCCAGCGAAACAGTGAATGATATGAGTATGAGTTGCGATATAATCGATTTCTCCATAGATATCGATCTGACTCTCTTTCACATTCAGTTCCTCAACTGTCTCTCGAATTGCGGCCTCTTTGTATGTTTCCCCCTCTTCGACAGCTCCTCCGGGAAAAGAGGTTTCCCCCGGCTGTGACACGCTCTGACTTCTTTTTTCAAATAGAAGATGCTTTTCGCCATCGATAATAATAAGTGGCAGAAAGACAGAAAATCGTCTCTGTCTGCCTAATGGTTCTGGTCGATACTGACTGATTTTATCTCTTATTCTGTTGTTCTCCATGTCCAACACCCCATATCTGACTTCCGACTGTTCTTTCAGGCCTATTCTGCCAGTTATAATGTCGGATCATGCCAGTTCATTCTTTACTGCTTCTGCCCATTGACTGATTGATGTTTTGAAACTCAGGCCGAATGGATAAGAAAGTCCGGTCCTTCCTTTATTGACCAGAATGCTTTTATCCCCCTTAAAATCATATACGAATCCGGCAGCGGGATACACGCTCAGACTCGTTCCCAGAACCAGGAGGACATCTGACTGACTGATGGCCTTAATGCTTTGACGGATCGCTTCGGGATCAAGCATCTCACCGTATAGCGTGACATCCGGCCTGACCCATTCCCTGCCGACATACATGGCTGTCTCCGTTTCAACGGCATCCTCACAAGAATAAACCGTTCCATTCCGGGACACTACCCGAGCAGTACTCCCATGCAGTTCAATGACCTTACTGCTTCCAGCTTTCTGATGAAGGCTGTCAATATTCTGTGTGATGACCGTTATTTTTTTCCCAATCTTCTCAAGATCAGCTAGAAAGACATGCCCCGGATTGGGCTGCGCTTCTCTTCTCAGGAGATTCTTTCTATAAAATGTATAAAATTGAGCGGGTTCCTGTTCAAAAAAATGATGGCTCAGAACTTCTTCGAGAGGAGTAGTCAGATTCGTCTGCCTATTGTATAATCCCCCGCTTGAACGAAAATCCGGTATACCGCTTTCTGTAGACACTCCTGCTCCAGTGATTACAGCTATGGACTTACTGCTACTCAGCCATTCCGCTGCTTTTCTGATACTCCCTTTGTCCATGTATCATGCCACTCCTTCTTTTCTCCGCCATTATCCTTTACTCGAGTACCTTTATCCTATTATACTAGGAATGTAGTACAGAAGTGCAACAGATTCATCAGACTCACGATAGATAAAAAAAGGAGGGCCTAACCATGTCTGGACCAAAACTTACTTTAACAATAGCCGGAAATGATGCCAGCGGAGGAGCTGGAATTGCTGCAGACCTAAAAACCTTTGCCGAATATGGTACTTACGGGATTGCTGCACTGACAGTGATCGCTACAATGGATCCAGATAACAGCTGGTCTTGCTAAAGGACTGGATCCTGTCTAAGCGGTCAGAAAAGCCAAGCATTTTGTGACTGAAGCAATGCAGGCAGGCTTTGCGTTCAATGAGTATGTCGGTCCAGTCTATCACAGTGGCTACAGGCTCAACAGACAGTCCGATATCTAACCACCTCAAATCGGGTTACACTTTACCCCTTCTTTCCGTTATTACCTGTATACGGAAGAAAGGAGGCTGACTGTTATGTCTGAAACTGACTGGTTTCCGGCGATGATCGACATGATTGCTAATGTAGGATTTCCTATCTTCATTTCACTGGTGCTGCTTCATCGCATGGAAAATAAGCTCGATGCGGTAGTCAAAGCGCTCAACGATCTGACGGCTGTGACTGAAGCACGCCACCGGTAATTCTCGAGAGTGTCTTTTTGAGGCACTCTTTTTCATTTTGAAACTGAACAGCACGTGAAGTTTCTATGTGTAAAATAGTTGTCGGAAAGTAAAATAGTAGGGCAAGAAATTAAAGTAGACAAAAAGAAAGAAG
>NZ_BAAADA010000075.1:0-987 GCF_039522005.1 Alkalibacterium indicireducens | reverse complement strand
GTATACGGAACCGTACGTACGGTGGTGTGAGAGGACGATAAATGAATTAATCATTTATCTCCTACTCGATTTCCTTTAAACGAAAATAGGGTATGTTATTAGCTATAGGGGGAGTAGAAATGAATCAGATCATAGTTAAAGAAGCAGAAGTTTCTGATATAGCAAAGATTAAAAAGATCCTGCACAGTACAGCAGTGTGGCTGAACCATAAAGGATCTGAACAATGGGCCGGTCTGCTTAAAGGAGAGGATGTACATAATATTCAGGCAGCGGTAGAGAGAAAAGAGGTCTATCTAGCCTATAAGGACAAAAGTATATTAGGCACGTTTGCTCTCTGGGATAAGCAGACACCGTGGGATATAGACTTATGGGGAGAAGAGAAAAGTAGGAAGTATCTTTACCTTCACAGAATAGCACTCGATAGTGACCAGCATGGAAAAAATAGAGGAAAATTTCTACTGGAGGCAGCTCAGTTGATTGCGAAAGAGAGTGGGAAACAAGGAATAAGGCTGGACTGCATTGCAGGCAATCCAAACTTAAACTCATTTTATCAGGCGAACGAATTTGAATATGTAAAAACAGTCCATGACTATGATAACGGAGAAGGCCTGCAGGATTATAACCTTTATGAATGGAAAGTGAAAAAAGATACTGAAAAGTATTGACGATGATCCAAATACCTGTTATTATTAATTTCGTTGCTGCAAAACACTTATGTGTAAAGGCAACACAAAAAAAGTGAAATAATCGTTGACAAGTAATTGACGATAAGTTATACTAAAATAGTTGTCATACGAGTAAAGGTAACGCTTTCAACTTCGAAGAAATAAACAAAAATATTTCAAAAAAGGTTGACGCTTAGACAGCGACATGGTATGATATAAAAGTTGTTGCGAAAGACAAACAACAAAAATTGAACGAGATAGATCTTTGAAAACTGAACAAAGTAGAAACAACCAAATGTGCAGGGGTCTTCGATTCTTTTGG
>NZ_BAAADA010000074.1:0-1595 GCF_039522005.1 Alkalibacterium indicireducens | reverse complement strand
TGATAATTATTTATAAGAAGTTTCAATAACCGCAAGGGTTAAACCTGGATATTCAACTGCAAAACTTGAGTAAATAATAATGATAATCATTCTCATTTATATAAATTTACCATACAATTTTTTCTAAGGCAAATGATTTTTTAGACAATTGCTTGTCTTTTACGGATTTAATAATTTTAATCGACTCCACTCAAAATACTGTATCATTGATTACTCTATTGTTTTACATGGTTCTTTTAATTGGACGCCAACGGCTTCTCAAAACGAAGAACACTTAACAATTTCTGTAGATAGACAATTAGCAAAACAATACACAGATAATTTTAAGGTAATATTTCAAAATTCGTATGGGAGGAACTTATGAATAAAGAATTTTTTTCAAAAACAGAAACAATAGATTATGTTTGGCAATACTCGAAATATTACGGTAATCTATTAAGCTATTGCAAAGATGTAGCAGAGAAGGATTCTGGAAATGGATTTGTCTCACTCATTTTTTTATTTAATCTAATGGAAAATATATTCAAAAGCAGCTTAAAAAATTATGATGCAAGACTTATCGATGTTATAGATATCTTGAGAGATAATGGCACTATAACAAAGATAGAACATGACTTTCTTAATAATAAAAATAATGGCATAAGAATAATTCGCAATCTTTTATCACATAGTAACTTGTCTAAGTATAATTTAATTTTTACTGAAGATGGTACTGAAATTTACTATCCATTAACAGAGAATGAAACTTGCCTAAAAATGTATGAAATGATTTCCGATATTCTTTTTAATTTAATGCTAAGGATAATAAGCACCGATACTATTGAGCCTCTCAATATAGATCTCGATGATAAAATTAATAATGTTAAAATCAAAATTAAAAAGTGTACACCGGAAAAATTAATGGAATTTAGAGGCATTGATGTTTCCATAATTCCTAATTGGGAAGAACTAAATGAATCAGATAAATATAGGATTGTTGAAAGTTCTAGCGATGTAAGAATGGTAACAAATATTGCATCAACTATTTTTAAAAATTATTTAGAGTAGTAACTCATTTAAAGACCAGACCCAGTTGTATAAAATAGTAAAACTTGTAATTATTAAAAAGCAAAAGCATCCGACTATTTCATCGGATGCTTTTTAGTCTAATCATATTTCACAAACGCATCTTTAAATCCAGCTTTCTTTGCTTTTTCTAGTTGCTTATCAGCATTCTTTTTAATACTATACGCACCAATCTGTACACGATATAGTTTCTTTCCACCAGTTGATGGTTTAGATGTTGACGTACCTTTCGCTAATTCCTTCTTCACATCTGCCCTAAACGTATCCATTGACTTACCATGTTTTGAAAACCAATGACGTGGGTCGCCATGATTACTAGCGATTTTTTTCTGGTACCCTTCATAATGGCCGATGATATTTTTCTCCGTTAGTTTGTATTGTTTACAAAGATAAGCAGCAAGTTCCACCGCTTCTTTATAAACTTTATTAAAGTAAGTTTTGTCGGTTAAATTATCTTCACAGTAGAGTAGGAAAGCGCCGCCTTATTGTATTTCTACAACAGGTTTGCGCAGACCCCTCCCCGAACCGTG
>NZ_BAAADA010000073.1:0-14395 GCF_039522005.1 Alkalibacterium indicireducens | reverse complement strand
AGTAAGTCGGCGAAACAAAAATTCCGGAATAAACTCAGAAAATTAACTCGTCGCAATCGACCAGGCTCTTTCAAAGATATAGTGAAGGACATCAACCGTGTAACGGTAGGATGGATTAATTACTATAGAATCGGATTTATGAAATCTTTTATGATTGAAATTAAATCGTGGTTGAATCATCGGCTAAGACAATTGATTTGGAAGAGATGGAAGAAAGTATCCACTCGATATAGAAAATTAAAACAACTGGGGATAGAACACGATGATGCACTCAAAATGGCTGGTAGCCGAAAGGCTTACTGGAGGCTCGCGCGAAGTAAAACTTTACATCGTGCCATAACAAATAAGAAGCTCGAACAGTGGAGATTAAAAGATTTAATACTACTGTATGAACGTTAGAGATATTCAAGTTATTGAACCGCCGTATACGAGAACCGTACGTACGGTGGTGTGAGAGGTCGACTAGTCAATTAATGACTAGTCTCCTACTCGATTATGTTAAATAATTTATTGAAGGAGTATGAAGATGGGAATTGAAGAACAATTAACAGGTGTACTGGCTAGAGCAGTCACTGACATCGATTCAGCTGATTCTGTAAAGGAAATAGAAGCGATCCGTG
The DNA here is from genome assembly GCF_039522005.1 of Alkalibacterium indicireducens. NCBI lineage: Bacteria > Bacillati > Bacillota > Bacilli > Lactobacillales > Carnobacteriaceae > Alkalibacterium > Alkalibacterium indicireducens. Next base: position 13,775 of record NZ_BAAADA010000073.1, on the reverse strand, counting down.
TCAGCTATTTAGGGAAAAAAGGGGAAATAACGAGTATTCTTAAAGGAATGAAAGATGTTTCGCCGCAGCAGCGACCAGTTATCGGTAAGAAAGCGAATGAAGTTAGAGACGAACTGACTGCCGTGCTTACTCAGAAAAAGGAACGCCTTGAAAAAGAATCATTACAGAAACAGCTAGAAGCAGAAACAATCGATGTGACGCTTCCAGGTAGACAGGTGAAAAAGGGGCAGACACACGTGCTTACTCAGATCATGGAAGATATAGAGGATCTGTTTCTAGGTATGGGTTATCAGATTATTGAAGGAAACGAAGTGGAGTCTGATTACTATAACTTCGAACGGGTCAACCTGCCTCAGAATCACCCGGCCCGAGATATGCAGGATACGTTCTACATCACGCCGGATGTGCTGTTGCGTACACATACTTCACCAATTCAGGCGCGTACGCTTGAGAATCACGACTTTTCAGAAGGGCCTCTGAAAATGATCAGCCCTGGTAAGGTGTACCGAAGAGATACGGATGATGCGACGCACTCTCATCAGTTCCACCAGATCGAAGGGATGGTCATCGATGAGAATATCACTATGGCCGATCTGAAAGGGACCCTGGAACTGCTGGCTAAGAAAATGTTCGGCGAAGAACGAGAAATCAGATTGCGACCAAGTTACTTCCCGTTCACAGAGCCTTCTGTTGAAGTGGATGTGAGCTGCTTTAAATGTGGCGGTGAAGGATGTAACGTCTGCAAGAAAACCGGCTGGATCGAAATCCTGGGTGCCGGTATGACTCATCCGAATGTGCTGGAAATGTCTGGCGTGGATTCATCTAAATACGGTGGCTTTGCCTTTGGTTTAGGGCCAGACCGTATTGCCATGCTTAAATATGGAGTGGATGATATCCGTCACTTCTATTTGAACGACCAGCGTTTCTTAACACAATTCAAGAGGAAAGGGTAGAATAACATGAAAGTATCTTATAACTGGCTGAATGAATCACTGGACCTGTCAGGGGTCTCTCCTCGTGATCTGGCAGAACAGATCACACTAACTGGGATCGAAGTCGACAGTGTGAGTGAACCGGCCAATGAACTGAAAAATATCGTCGTCGGTCATGTGCTGACTGCTGAACGTATGGCAGATTCCGATCACCTGAACGTAACTGTAGTAGAAGTCGGACAGGACGAACCGATACAGATCGTCTGCGGCGCACCGAATGTAAAGGCCGGACAAAAAGTCATTGTCGCCTTGCCGGGCGCACGTCTGGTGAATGGATTGAAGATCAAGAAAAGCAAGCTGAGAGGAGTCGTCTCAAATGGGATGATCTGTTCGCTTGAAGAACTGGGATTTTCTGACTCAGTGATTCCTAAAAATTCTGAGGATGGTATTTATGTGCTTCCGGAAGACGCTCAAATTGGAGAAAATGCCCTGCCGTATCTTGGTCTGAATGATGCATTCATCGAACTGGATATCACACCGAACAGGGCCGATGCCTTGAGTATGAGAGGTGTCGCTTATGAAGCTGGAGCGATCCTTGAACAGACACCCAGGTTTACTGGAGTCAATCTGAGCGAAGACCCGACGGATTCTGTAGATGAATATGTCAATGTGTCAGTAGAGAACAGTGAAGACAACCCGATCTATAAAATGCGAGTTATCAAGGACCTTGTTGTAACTGAAAGTCCCTTGTGGCTGCAGCGCAAACTCATGCATGCAGGCATCCGTCCGATCGATGCAGTAGTCGATGTGACAAACTACATCATGCTTGAATATGGTCAGCCTCTTCACGCCTTCGACTATGATGCATTGAACTCAAAAGACATCCTGGTCAGACGTGCCAGAGGATCTGAAACTCTAGTCACATTGGATGGACAAGAGAGAAAGTTGTCCTCAGACAATCTCGTCATCACTAATGGAGCAGATCCGGTTGCTCTTGCAGGAGTCATGGGTGGAGAAAATACACATGTCACCGGAGAAACAAAAACTGTTGCACTGGAATCAGCTGTATTCGAATCCAGCCTAATCCGTAAGACTGCACAGGCACTGAACTTGAGAAGTGAATCCAGTTCACGGTTTGAAAAAGGCCTGAACAAAGAAACAGTGCAGGATGCGCTGGACCATGCGGCGGCTCTCATTGCCTCATTAGGTAAGGGGCAGGTCGTATCCGGTACGGCAGAAGTTGTCTCGGAAGAACCTGCTTATCAGACTGTAACGACTACTCTAAATAAAATAAATGGCTCTCTTGGTACTGACTTGACGGTTGGCGAAGTTGAAAATATCTTTAGCCGACTGGGTTTCGAAAACAGAGTGACTGTGGATGAAATCAGTGTAACGGTTCCTCCAAGACGCTGGGACATCAGTATTGAAGCGGATCTTCTTGAAGAAGTGGCCCGTATTTACGGCTACAATCAGATCCCTTCTACCTTGCCTCGCAGTGAATCAGTACCGGGAGAACTGACTCATGCCCAGAAGCTGACTCGTTTCACCCGGCATTATATGGAAGGTTGCGGACTGGGGCAGGCAATCAGCTATGCATTGACTACTACAGAAAAAGCAGCAGCCTTCTCATTGGAGGAGAGCGCACCAGTAGAACTCGACTGGCCGATGAGCGAAGAGCATAAAGCCTTGAGACAAAGTCTTTTGAGTGGCCTGCTCGACAATGTTCAGTATAACGTCGCCCGTCAGACAAAGAATGTGGCCTTGTTTGAAATTGGACGCATTTTTACCCGACAGGAAAAAGACTTGCCGAAAGAAACGACTCATGTGGCAGGCGTCATGACAGGCTCATTAGTGGAGAACAGCTGGCAGGAAACTGAAACACGTGTCGATTACTTTGCGGTCAAAGGCATCGTGGAAGAGTGGCTCGATACTCTCGGCGTTATTGAAGGCATTTCCTTCGTCCCTTTTAAAGAATTGCCTGAACTGCACCCAGGGCGTACCGCTAAAGTATTATGGAACGGTCAGTACATCGGAGTTATTGGACAGCTGCACCCTCAGCTTGCTCAGGACCGTGATTTGAATGATACTGTTGTTTTTGAATTGAATATGGAACCATTCCTTGCGAATGAACAGGACACTTTGTCCTATGAATCGATTCCCAAATACCCTGGGACATCCAGAGATATTGCTTTTGTCGTAGATGAATCCGTTCTTCACGCAGAAGTCATGAATGTGATGACAGAGGTAGGAGGCAAATGGCTTCGTTCAATCCGCCTGTTCGATCTATATCAGGGAGACAATATCGAAGCAGGCAAGAAATCTCTAGCTTATACCTTGTCTTATCTGAATCCGGAAGCGACCTTGAAAGAAGAAGAAGTCAACTCAGACTTCGAAAAAGTGAAACAGGCACTGGTCGAGCGAGTCCAGGCTGACATTCGTTAAATCGACTTTTAGTTGAGCAATAAATAGGTAAATGCTGCCGATTACCTCTCACATTAAAGACGCAGGGTCTTTAATTGAGAAGGGAAAGGCAGCATTTTTGTTTAGTGTCAGAAGAAGAGCTCGAAATTTCAGAAATGACGGTCGATATAATGCATAAATCATGGATTCATGTTATTATAAGAAAGAATTTGCGAAGCGAGGAGGCTTTTTCATGCCGGAGGGAAAGCGACGTTATAAAGCAACCATTGACGGAGAGAGCTACACTATCGTTGGACCTAAATCACAGGAACACATGAAAACCGTAGCTGAAACAGTGGATGAACAGATGAAGCAGTTAAAAGAACTCACAAAGGGTTTAAGTAACGAAAAACGTGCGATCCTGCTTGCAATCAATGCTGTATCTGACCAGCTGACTATGCGCAAAGAACTGGAAGACATCAAGAAAAAACTGGAACACTTAGAGTAAAAGCAGAATCGGCTTCTGTTGTTTCAGACAAGGAGACAATTATGATATTAACGTTTATTATTTTATTTATACTACTGCTGTCCCTGTACAGCGGAGCCAGACGGGGACTCGTCCTTCAGCTGGTGCTGACTATCGGGTATGCTTTATCATTCTGGTTTGCATTGACCTACTATCAGCAGCTCAGTGGCTTTGCTGAAATGATGATTCCCTATCCGACACCTACGTCGACATCGGCCAATCCATTCGTTTTATACAGCATGGATCTCCTGTTCAATCTTGACGGGGCTTTCTATAAAGGGATTTCATTTATCCTCATCCTGTTTGCAGGCTGGCTGGTGACAAGACTGATCGGCGGGTTGTTCAATTTCCTGGCGGACATCCCAGTTGTCAGAACCCTCAACGCTATTGGAGGAGCACTGATCAGTTTTGTGGTCCACTACATCGGGCTGTTTCTAGTACTGTTCGTCCTATCGACCGTACCACTGCCGATCATTCAGAACCAGTTTGAAGCAAGCAATGTGGCGCGAAATATTGTAACGACGACACCGGAATTATCCGGACAGTTTTACGAATGGTGGGTCATAGAAGGACTTGAAGAATAGACATGTATAAATGGAGGATGGATCGAAGGAGACAGTATGAGGCTCTGGAGGCCATCCTTTTTTGTCCGAAGACTTAAAAGAAAATTAGTAAGGCTCCCGCTATAAGTGGGAACAATAAGGAGAGAAAATGAATGAAGACAGTTCAGGCATCCTTTAAAAAACTGGAATTTGAAAAAGTTATACAGCAGTTATCCGAATATACCGTTTCTTCATTAGGAAGGGAACGGTCGCGTCAGCTGCATCCAATAACAGACATTAAAGAAATCACTGAAAAGCTTGAAGAAACGGAAGACGCCGTCTTGCTTCTGAGACTAAAAGGAGGAATGCCGCTTGCAGCCTATGAAGATATTCGTCCTCACCTCAACCGGGTGCGGATACAGGGAACGCTCAATGGTCTGGAACTAGCGCAGATCGGTCGAATACTGAAAACAATTCGTGAAATAAAAACATTCTTTTCTAAAGCACAGGAAGAAGCGGTCCCTTTAAAACAGCTGTATGAGAAAGTCAGTGGGCTGGATACCTTTGCTAAACTTGAGCGGACTATATTTTCTGTAGTCGATGAAGGGGGATATGTGCTGGACGATGCCAGTTCCAAGCTTAAAGGACTCAGACAAGGCATCAAGCAGACGGAAAGCCGTACCCGCCAGAAGTTGGAAAGCATAGTCAGAGGCCCCCAAGCCCGTTTTCTGACTGACGCTATTATTACAATGAGAAACGACCGATATGTGATTCCGGTCAAACAGGAAAACAGAAATACATTTGGAGGTGTCGTCCACGACCAGAGTTCAACGGGACAGACACTCTTTATAGAGCCGCAAAGCGTGGTCGATCTGAACAACCAGTTAAGACAGTATCAGGTGGCTGAAAGGAATGAGATCGACCGTATTCTCAAAGAAGTGACGGAAGAAATCGACCCATACAGAGAAGCTATCTCGGCTCAACTGAACAGTCTAGTCGAGCTGGATGTCATTCAGGCCAAAGGTCGTTATGCCCAGGCTATCAAAGCAGTGAAACCTGATGTGTCAGAAGACAATCATGTTGCGTTGATAAAGGCACGTCATCCTCTTCTGAATGAAGGGGAAGTTGTAGCAAATGACATCATTATTGGTGAAGACTACAAGACGATGATCGTTACCGGACCAAATACCGGCGGAAAAACAGTGGTTCTTAAAACCTTGGGTCTCCTGCAGCTGATGGGCCAGTCGGGGCTCTTCCTGCCAGTTGAAGAAGACAGTACAATGGGGATTTTCTCCAGTGTGCTCGCTGATATTGGAGATGAGCAGTCGATTGAGCAAAGTCTGTCAACATTCTCATCACATTTGACTAATATCGTATCGATTCTTGAACAAATCGATGAGAAAAGTCTAGTGCTTCTGGATGAACTTGGAGCGGGGACCGATCCTCAGGAAGGGGCGGCGCTGGCCATTGCGCTTCTTGATGCTATCGCTCAGAGAGGCAGTTTTGTTATGATCACCTCCCATTATCCTGAACTGAAAGCATATGGATACAACCGCCCGGAAACGATCAATGCCAGCATGGAGTTTGATGTAGATACACTCAGCCCGACCTATCGCCTGCTTATAGGGATACCTGGACGCAGTAATGCTTTTGAGATTGCCAAACGTCTTGGACTGGATGACATGATCATTGATTCTGCCAGACAGCTGATGAGTGGAGAAAGCCAGAGTGTAGACCAGATGATCCAGGATCTGGAGACAAGACGAAATGAAGCCGAACAGCAGGCTGACAAGGCAAGAAAAGACTTGAAACAGGCTCAGGCACTTCATAGGGAATTGAAGACTGCCTTCGAAGACTATCAGAATGAAAAAGACAGGCTGAAGAAAAAAGCAGAAAAAGAAGCCAATGCTATTGTTGACAAGGCGAGAGAAGAGTCTGAACGAATCATTAAGGAGCTGAGACAGCGTCAGCTTGACGGCGGTCAGCAAGGTAATCTGAAAGAACATGAACTGATCGATGCCCAGTCAAGATTGTCCGGACTGAGAAAAGAAGAAGAGACGCTTAAGAAAAATAAAGTTCTTCAGAAGCAGAAGCAGAAAAAGACACTTAAAGTAGGCGATTCTGTATCCGTTCAGTCTTTCGGACAGAAAGGCACGATCATTGAAAAAGCTGATGGGAAGCATTGGGTCGTGCAGATGGGGATGCTGAAAATGAAATTGCCTGAAGCCGATCTTATTCAGATCGAAGATGAGAAGGAAGCGGACCGCCGGGTGTCAGTCAAAAGGACCTCATCATCCGGTGTGTCGACTGAAATCGATGTACGCGGCGAACGTGTGGAAGAAGCAGTCAATCGCGTGGATCAATACATTGACCAGGCTCTACTTGCCAACTACCCTAAAGTGACTGTCATTCATGGTATGGGGACAGGCGCAGTCAGAAAAGGTGTGCATCAATATCTTAAAAAACACTCTCAAGTCAAAACTTACGAAGATGCTCCGGCAAATCAGGGCGGAAGTGGTGCCACAATCGTGACCTTTAAATAATCAGATTCAAAAGCTAGACAAGGGTACTAAATTTTGCTATACTGACAATGGATCAAGCGACTTACTTTTAATAAGTAAGCTCAGTAAACTTATAGGAGGTTCAATAATGGTTAGAGAATTAACAGATCAGAACTTTGGACAGGAAACAAATTCAGGATTGGCTTTAGTCGACTTCTGGGCAACATGGTGTGGGCCTTGTCGTATGCAGTCACCGGTCATCGACGAGTTGAACGAAGAGTCCGACGGCAGTGTGAACTACTTCAAAATGGACGTTGATGCCAACCAGGCGACACCAAGCAAGTTTGGTATCATGAGTATTCCAACACTTCTTGTAACTAAAGACGGAGAAGTCGTAGATAAGCTGATCGGTTACCACAGCAAAGAACAGATCGAAGAAACGCTGGCTAAACACAAATAATCATCGCTTTGATAGATATTCCGCTGCCTTACCATAAGGTGGCGGAATTTTTCTGTTCAGACCCTAAAAAGTGGAATAGAATAGTTACAATACCATTAAGTTATGCACTACACTGGTAATTTATGAAAAAAATACAATCTTGTCATATAACCTTAATGTAATTATGTTTAAATAGTTAAAAGCGTTCTCTTAAAAGATATTAAAAGATAGTCCAGAATACTAGACAGAATCTGTAATGATTTAAGTGTATAAATGTGAATGCTTTATGACATTTCAATGGATATAATCGGTAATAGACCGAAAGAGCCTATCATTCTAATGAAGACTATTATAGAATGGTGGTCTAACAGGATTAAAAAACAATCCTGACCTGAACATTCAATCTTTTCTACAATCCTTGTGGGTCGTTTATACATATTTTTCAGTTTGGAGAGTGGTCACATGTCACAGAATGAACAATGTCAAACTGTGCTGACAACAACGATTCAGTACAAGTATATAATTGAATGTAAAGATAAATCAGTGGAACTCCAGGTAGAGGACCGTGATGTCTTTTATAATGCAGACGATGAACTTGATTGTCCATTGGATGTTGTTCTTCGAAAAAACGATTACTCTTTCAATGACCTAATGAGCTGGGATGCCCGTGAGATACGATTTATTAAAATGGTTGATAATGAAACGACGGTTATCAACAGTGTGCCATTAAATGTCAATTTATAACAGTAAAGTGTTTATCTTTTCTTTTAAGTAAGAATAGGTGGCACTTTTTTTATGCCTAGAAACTAGATTATCTGTTAAAATGAAGGGAGTACGATTAAGTTTTAGGAGGACAAGAATGAAAGTAGCTATCGTAGGAATGGGCGTAGCAGGTATCAGCATTATAAGAGAAATGAATAGGCAGTTTTCGTCAGAAGAACGAGCTGGTCTGGAACTTCTTCTCTATACCCGGCCTGATCAGTTCGGAACAGGCTTTCCTTACCGGTCAGATGATGAAAGTCTGCTGATCAATCAGTACACAGAAACGATGACGATTGATCCGAATAATCCGGACGATTTTTTGGACTGGATTAAAGAAAATAAATCAGCCGAAACGGTTTACCATTCTCATCTTCCGCGAAGCTGGTTCGGAGAGTATTTAAAAGAGAGGATGAGCATCTGGCTAGAGACTTTGAATTACACGGTGATATACGAAGACGTACAGAATATTGAAAAGCTGGATGAGGATATCTATAGAATCGTGACAGAAAAGACCAGACAGCGGGTTGAAATGGTCCATCTGACAGCCGGACACCTAGCTTATCAAGACCCGTACCAGCTGATCGGGACACCAGGGTATATCTACGATCCATATCCCGCTGACAAGCAATTAATGATGTCGGTTGAACAGAAAAAAATCGCTCTGATCGGAACAGGGCTTACTGCTCTGGACGCCTTGCTGTTTTTGAGAAAAGAACACCCACTTTCTGAAATTACATTTTACTCAAGAGACGGTTTATTTTCATCAGTGAGGGGGAATGAGCCCTCAGTCACGATGCATTACTTCTGCCCTGATAAAGTAAGCGATCTGATTGCCGGCGGAAAACAGATCACACTCTCTCTTGTTAAAGACTGGTTTTTAAAAGAAATGGATGAGCATGGCATCGATACAGAATGGATATGGAAGAATTTAGGCAAAGGAACGATGCGGGGAATGGCCATGGACCTGACGTATACAGATGCATTGGGGCAATTCCAGTCGCTGATCCGACACATGAGAAAATGTTACCCTATCATCTGGATCAATCTGCCGGACAAAGATAAAGATGAATTTATACAGACTTACGGAAAGCAGTGGCAGCGATTCAAAGCGCCATTGCCTCAAAAAACTGCCACTTATTTAATCAAGCATCTCTACAAAGAGGATATTAAAGTAGTAAAAGATTTGAAAAAGATAACGAAAAAGAATTCAGAGTTTGAGCTGGAAACGGAGCAGGGAGACATGAGTTATGCAGATGTTGTAGTCAACTGTACGGGACAGGATACCGACTTGAAACGTTCATTAAGCCTGCAGCAGCCCCTGATCAGGAATCTTGTAAGCAGCGGCATAATCGTCCCTTACCAATATGGTGGAATTCAAATTGATTATCCCAGCATGAGCGTAATAGATGCTTCCGGAAACTGCCTTCAACGGTTCAAGGCATATGGTCAGATTGTCTCAGGTGTGCAGTTCGGAAACAATAACGTTGAACTGGTCAGTATGAGTGCCGCTAGTGGAGTAAATTCAATGAAATTATGTCTGCAGAAAAAGGCAGATACATAAGCAATAGTGAGCAACAGTTCACTAAACTGTCGGTCAAATACGATTGCTAAACTATCTGCCTTCTTACACTTTTAGTCCACAGATTCTTTTCTGTCAGCTTGAAGAATAATTTCTACAACCTTCTTCTTTCTGACGATATTGAATGATCCTTCAGTATAGGTTTCTGTGTAAGTCTGTATGGCCTGTGCCAGAAAACCTGTTTCCAGAGAAAAATCAGCATCCGTATGCTCACTTAGTCTTGAATGAACAATCTCACCGTGAAGCTGGAAAAGATAAGATGATTTCTTCTGTTCCAGAAGCGTCAAGGTGCCAAAAGAAGCTTCTTTTACAGCGGAGATGATGTCTTCCAGGCTGGTAAAGGTATGGCTTCTGGCGAGCTCTTTTCCGGCCCAGTATAATATCTCAGACTGGTCTTCTTTCAGAAGATTAGGAAGCAGTGAATCTCTAAGAAGTAAAATGCCTTGATGCGGGGGATGCTGGTTTGTGTTACTAGTCATTCTTTCACCTCGATCAATAGTAGATAATTATAAAAAATAAATTGAATGATGTCCGTTTTGACTCCTGACTTCTATAATGGGAGCGACAAGTCTTTATATTTATAGCCGGATTCTTTATAATTATATAGAGACCGGAACATCTGTTACTATTTTACAGTGTTTGTGTTCTGGATTCTAGTCAGATCGATAAAGTCTGTCAATTATTAACTAAATTTATGACATCAGTGTTTGTGATGTCTGAAAGTAAAGGTTGTTATGTATGTCAAATAGACCCATAGGGTTACTGGATTCTGGAATTGGAGGTCTGACCGTTTTAAAAGCTGTCAAGCATCTGCTTCCTGATGAATCATTCATCTATATCGGAGACAGTGCCAGAAATCCTTACGGTAACCGCACAGAAAAAGAAATTATCAAGTATACGGAAGAACTTGTGAATTTTTTACTGCTTCATGATGTAAAAATGATCGTCATAGCCTGCAACACTGCCACAGCATTAACACTTACTCTCCTGAAAGAAAAACTTAGTATCCCGGTAATCGGCGTCATCAGTGCCGGAAGCAGAGAAGCAGCCCGACTATCTGAAACAGGGCACATAGGAGTGCTCGCAACTCAGAGTACAGTAGACTCGCAGTTCTATTCAGAGTCGATTGCAAGAGAAAGAAAAGCTGTAGAGGTTACCAGCCTGGCCTGCCCAGAATTTGTCGATCTTGTGGAAGCAAATCAGCACACTGGTCCAGATGCAGAACAGGTCGTAGCTGAAAAGCTGGCACCTCTGAAAATACAGACTATAGATACGCTGATATTAGGCTGCACACATTTTCCGCTCCTGTCCGACTATATACAGAAAGTGATGGGCGAAGAAGTCAAGCTGATTGATTCCGGAGCATTGACTGCAGAATCAATCAGAGATGTTCTTAAAGAGGAACAACTCGAAGCGGAAGCAGACCACCAGTCTCCGATGATGAAAATATTCACGACTGGAGATGCAGAACTGTTCAGAGTAATCGCAGCTGAATGGATGGAGAATGATTCACTGGAAATAGCACATATATCATTAGAAGGATTGATTTAAGTGAATGAACTGACCAAGACAATAGTGATCGCAACAAGGAATAAAGGAAAAACTAAAGAATTTGAAGCTTTATTCAATAAGAAGGGCTATGCCGTACAAACACTTCTCGACTACCCCGAGGTATCGGATATTGAAGAAACAGGAATTACCTTTCAAGAAAATGCCCTGCTTAAAGCAGAAACGATAGCTGAACAGTTTGAGACGCTTGTGCTTGCGGACGATTCCGGCTTGAAAGTAAAAGCTCTTCATGGTCAGCCGGGAGTCTATTCGGCACGTTACGCTGGAGAAGAGAAGAATGATGCAAAAAACAACGCTAAACTGCTGAATGAGCTTGCAGATGTCAAAGATGAAGACCGGACAGCTGTCTTCCACTGTTCACTTGCTCTTGCGATGCCAGGCAAAAACTCTCTGGTAGTCGATGGGGAAGTAGCCGGGAAAATAATGGGTGTCCCACGAGGAGAAAACGGATTCGGTTATGATCCTCTGTTCTATCTGGAGGACAAGAAAAAGACCATGGCAGAACTGACTGAGGAGGAAAAAAATAAAATCAGTCATAGGGCAGTGGCACTGGAAAATTTGGAAAATGTTTTCGACTACTGGCTTCAAAACCAATGAGGAGGAAAGCTCAATGAGAATAATCTGCGTCAGTGATAATCATGGCAATACCTACTATATGGAAGAACTTCTTTCGATTTATCAGGAAGAAGCCGATGAGTGGATACACTGCGGGGACTCAGAACTACTTGAAACCCATCCGTTGTGGCAGAATTTCAAAACAGTTAAAGGGAATATGGATATAGCAGAAGGCTTTAAATCTGAACGAGTGGAGGAACTGGAAGGGGACCGCTTCCTGATTGTCCACGGACATCGCCATGGCGTGAAGCGGTCCTATAATGAGCTGAAGACACGTGCACTAGAAGAGAACTGTCAGTTCGCCTTTTACGGACATACCCATATCCCGAAAGTTGAAGAAGAAGACGGCATCTTTTTCATAAATCCCGGAAGCATTGCCCAGCCCAGAGACCGAGAGATAGGCACATATCTGATCATGGATTTGGATAAAGACAATCACCAGGTCTCGTTCACATACTATGACCGTGATCATAATGAAGTTAAAGAACTGACTAAATCATTTAATCTCACTGACTGATCAGGATTCTCATCATATTGCCATTATTATAATGACTTAATCCATCATATTCTAGCTTAAGGTAAACACGTGTAAAATTATTCTAAGAAAATTCACCTTATACACCTTTTTAGTTGGGATAATATATCAGAAAGGGTAAAATATATGAGAAGACTGGATACGAGGAGTGAATAAATTGATAGGTGAGAAAATAAAATCATTACTTATTTCTAGTGAAAGGTCCCTTGTCAAACCTGCAGAAGAAGTTGCTGTCGTAGGTTTAAAGAACAGACTGAATCACGCCTTACTTATTTTAACATCTGATAAATATGCAGTTGTTCCCGTTCTTGATGATGAATCAAAAATGTGTGGGCTAATATCCATGCCCACAATATTTCAGGCAATCATGAATATCGAAGATGTCGAATTTGAGAAATTGGGAGAAATTGAAGTAAGAGAAGTAATGGATACAGACTATCCTGTGGTGAAAGAAGACTTTGAACTGGAAGAGGTTCTTCATGCCTTAGTCAATCATGCCTTCATCACCGTAGTAGATGACAATAATTATTTCAAAGGCATCATCACCCGCAGTGAAATACTCAAAGGTACCAATCGAATTGCCCATGAGTTTGAAAAGCTGTATGATGTCAGAGCAAAAACTCCGGAAAAGCTAGGCCGGGATGAAGAAGTGAAGAAAGAGTCAGTTCTCAAATAATTTATAGGAAAGCAGCCGTTCAATCGGCTGCTTTTTCTTATGGAAAAGCACAATAATTGAAGGAGTAATTTAGTCTAATGATAAGTCCAGCTTCGAATGGGGTTCTGAACAATAATTAGGAGAGAGACGAGTGGGATTTACCATACTTTTCTGAGCTAAAGTGTAACTATTTGGAGTTTAAGAGGATTATCGAAGGATAATGTGTGACTGAGCTGTAACTAGAGGCTATCTAACGGTATTTAAGACAGCCATAATTTCATGAACTATAACTAGAGGCCATTTAACGGTATTTAAGACAGCCATAATTTCATGAACTATAACTAGAGGCCATTTAACGGCATTTAAGACAGCCATAATTTCATAAGCTGTAACTAGAGGCCGTTTAATGGCACTAATAAGTCAAAGAATCTCATGAACTTTAACGTAATTCCGAAAGAAGTCTCCCACTTCTAAGCGTATGGGTGCGAAGCACCAGTGAAAGTGGGAGATGAATTTCGGTCAAGCGATAGCTTGAAGTGGTTAATCTGTCATTTTTGTTGTATACTATACTCAGTGGTAACCAACAGAAAGGAAGTGGCATCAATGGAATTGGACAACAACAATCATTCAGTCTTCTCGATGTATTACAACCTTGTCTTAGTTATAAAGTATCGAAGAAAAGTCATCACGCCCCCTGTTTCAGATTACGCCAAAGATATG
>NZ_BAAADA010000072.1:0-45658 GCF_039522005.1 Alkalibacterium indicireducens | reverse complement strand
ATCAAGTGATAGTGATTAACGTTTGAGGTGATAGGCTTTCTAGCGGGTAAAACTTTATACTTTCCTATTCTACCAGAAAAAAGCACAGACAGCCGTCCGTGCTTTTTTTCATATTCAAGTTTTTCTACAATTGATTCTCTCTAAATGCTATTAAGCATCTTTCATACTTAAAAGTCTGCAGCCGGTTTATTATTTATAATGTTTATCAGTTGGTATTCACCGTTTCTGTATTTGAAGACACTTGCATCGCACTTGTCCCTTCATTTTTTAGTGAAGCAATGACTGTCAGCATATATATTTTGGACACTAATGCCGATAAAGACCCAACCACAATCAGCCCAGTCAGTTGACTTGTCGCAGCTGCTGTCAACAGCAGGACGGCTACACCAGAAATCAAAAGATACCGTGTATCTTTTGTAGTATAGGTGTTCACCCTATCTACCTGCTGCATTTCAGTAAACCTGATGATTACAGACTCGAATAATTTATGAAAGACGGTCAGTTCAACCACCATATGTACTGGAGGGTAAAAGAGCAGGAGCATACTCAACATCTGAAAATCCAGACTGATCAAAGGAGAAATACCTTCCAGAAAGGAAAAAGTGAAAAGAATACACAGCCCGCTGTTAATGAGCGTGCGATTTTGAGCTGGAAGATTTTCCTCGATTTCTCCAAAGCCTTTGATCAAGATGTACCACCCGATTATACTGGGAAAAAGAATGAGAAAGCCTACCGAGACATTAATAATCGATAGGATATAGCCCCAGAAAATTTTCTTGTATCCACTAGCTGGTTTCGTCACGTCTATCTTCCTCCCCTGTATTCAACAGTCTATATAAATCAATCATTTCGTACTCGGGATAGTGGGTGTATCTATTAAGAAGAGAGACATGATATGACGTTCCTTCACTTGTCGATACTGTCAGTGTGGGTTCAGTATTCAAATAAGCAGATCCTTCAAGAGGCGTTTCACTAGTCGACTTTTCAACTCTAACTGTAAGTGTATCCCCCGATTCGATTAGAAGACCTTCTGCCTGTTGAGCAGTTACCCCGTTGGTTGGAAATGAATTTCTATGTATATATTCCACCTTATCAGAAAACACAGTCTCATTCTACCTGTAATCAAATCAAAACGCGCAGAGTAGAATCTGCACGTTTTGTCCACTTATTGATTTTGTTCCATAATCTGTGTCAGTTCGATCATTCGGTCGACTGATTCGTCCAGATACTTGATCGTATCCATCAGAGGTTTTTCTGTTGAAATGTCTACACCCGCTACCTTGGCAGCTTCTTCTGGTGTCTTCTGCCCCCCTAAGGCAAGAAACTCCAGCCACTGTTCCGGCTTCATTTCACCTTGAGACATTTTCAGGTATGCCTGAGTTGCAATGGTCAGTCCAGCAGAATAGGTATACGGGTACAGCCCCATATAATAGTGGATCTGCCTCATCCAAGTCAGCTCGGCTCCTGCTTCTATCTCGACAGCATCTCCCCAGAATTCTTCAAGGACACTTCGTTTCAGTTCACTCAACTTGTCCGCATCAAAACTTTTTCCTTCATCAATCAGACGGTAGACTTCCCGCTGATAAGCCGCTTCAAGCAAGTGCGTAACGAAATTATGGAAGTAGGTCTTTGATATCATTAGAGAAATGACGTTACGTTCCATTCTCGGATCGTTCGTCTGCTTGGTTAAGTAGTCAGTCAGAAGCAGCTCGTTGAAAGTTGACGGGGCTTCGATCAGATAAAGTGACGGGTCCGAACCGGTAAAGGAGTTGTTTGCATTGGTCAACTCACTTTGTCCGGCATGACCGAGTTCATGGAACAAGGTATAGGCATCTGTCAGATCTCCTGTCCAAGTCATAAGGATATACGGGTGCTTGCCGTATGCAGCGGAACAGAAAGCACCTGACTCCTTTCCTTTGTTCTGAGCGAAATCAATCCACCGTTCAGGGTAAGCACGCTGGAGCAAGTTGACGTAGTCCTCGCCCAATGGTGCCATCGCCTGTTTCAGTAAGTCCTGAGATTCTTCTATACTGACTTTAGCCGTATAATCAGGATCCAGATCGACTTTCAGGTCAGCATAAGTGAACCTATTTAAGTCATGGACCTCTTTCAAATGCGTCACATATTTGCGCATGACTGGGGCAAACTCCTTCATGATCACATCGATTTGGCGGTGATACAAAGCCTGATCTACTTCCTGATCTGCAAGCAAATAGTCAAATATTGAGTCGTACCCTCTCATATTTGCAATGGTCTTTTCATGCTGCACATGATTATAGTAGGCAGTCGCTACGACATTTTTATATTGACTGAGCGTATGGTTGAATGCGTCATACGCTGCACGACGGATCTCTTTGTCGGTATCATACATGTACACTTCTTCGTACAAAACAAAGCTAAGTGGATACTCTATTCCGTTCACTTCAAACGTTTTAAAATCAGCATCTGCGAGTCTCGCCTGTTCAAAGACTTCGGCAAACGAATCCAGAACCGGATTCAGAAGAGCCAGCGCTTCTTCCACTTTAGGATGTAGCTTGCATTTCTTTGTCAGCTTAATGAGTCTCATGAATGGTGCGAAACGAGGCTGGGATTCACTTACTTCGTCTAATACTGACTCACTCAGTTCTTCCAGCTGAGATTTGAAAAAGCTGAGTTTCGCATTCGTGTCTGCCAGAAAGTTGGCGGCACGTCTGTTTTTTATTTGGGCATCACTGTCGGAAATGTCGACAGTCACCGGCAACATGGCATAAGTCTGGATATGGGACATGACCGTCCGTATGTCTTCATAGGCCTCGACCGCTTCTATGACAGATTTCGCATCATTCAGTTTTCCATCGACTTGTTTAATAAAATGAGCGGTATCCTGTTTTACTTTCTCTACTGCCTCTTCGTAGGCTTTGTCATCTTTAAATACAGCAGACAGGTCCCACTTCAAG
Source organism: Alkalibacterium indicireducens (assembly GCF_039522005.1). Taxonomy (NCBI): domain Bacteria; kingdom Bacillati; phylum Bacillota; class Bacilli; order Lactobacillales; family Carnobacteriaceae; genus Alkalibacterium; species Alkalibacterium indicireducens. The sequence goes on along the minus strand of NZ_BAAADA010000072.1, from coordinate 42,722 downwards.
TCGTCGGCTACTTCAGATCGTTCTCTTAATTCATTAGTTGTCATTGGCAGGTTCTCCTTCAGTTAAAAGATAAGGTACATGATTTCTTGTACAACATTAGTATATGTCTTAAATCATTTCAGATCCATAACTAGCCTAAAAAACGTACTGTTCTTCAATCTGGCGGATCACCTGCTGCTTGGTTCCTTCATCAGTAAAGGCATAGGTGATTGCATTGAGCATCACTTGTTTCAGATCAGTTGAAGTCATTCCGCAGTGGGCGATACAGATCATCAGCTCATCCGTTACAGTGGTATTCGAAACGGTCCGGTTGTCCGTATTGATGCAGACCTTGATGCCTTCATCCAGGAAGTATCTCAGCGGATAGTCCTTAAATGACGGAATGGCACGCGTCTGAATGTTACTTGTCGGGCACAGTTCGAGAAGAACGTCTTTCGCTCGCACATTTTGCAGTGCATCTTGGTCCTGTCTGATCGCTACACCATGACCAAGTCGTCTGGTTCCCATGTCCATCGCAGACAGGACATTGTCGACAGAGCCCGTTTCTCCAGAGTGAATGGTCATGTCCATGCCCAGGCTTCTCGCTGTGCTGACCGGTCTTCTGACCTGCTCGTTCGGGAAGTTTCCTTCGTCTCCTGCCACATCGACTGCCGCTACCATTCCTTCAGGAAGCTGACTGACTTCTTCGAAAAGCTGTGTATTTCTCTCCTGAGTATGGTGCCTCAGTGCGCAGGCGATCAGGCTGACCTTGACGGGAAAATCATCTGCGGCTTTCCGTATCCCTTCATCGACTGCTTCTATGACTTCTTTCACGGATAATCCCTGTCTCTGGTGCAGTAGCGGCCCGAATCGGAGCTCCAGATAGACGATGTGTTCACGGTTGGCATCCTCGATCACAGCATAGGTTGCTTTTGTGAGATTCTCCTTTGTCTGAAGCAGCGGCAAGATCGTTTCAAAGCTGGACAAGTATTCCTTAAGCGTACCGGAATCGGCTGGCGCAATGGCACCTCTCATCTCTTCTTTAGGATTAGTGTAGCCTTCTTTTTCAGCCAGCTCTATTAAAGTCTTCATAGGGACAGAGCCATCCAGGTGGCAATGCAGTTCCACTTTCGGCAAGTTGACTAGTTTTTTTCTGTTCATCTGTTCACTCCTCGGCTTCATTCAGTGCGTAATATTTTTAATGACTAGTCTAACACATTCCAGATGTCTTTGACAGATGGTATATGTACAGATATCGAGGTAAACTTAGAAAAAGCACAGATGGTCTATGCTCTTCTTTTTTCCTAATTTTACGATCGTAAGAATCCGCCTTCTGAATTGATGACCTGATCGGCGATCCAGCCGTCTTCTTCAGTAGCGTGGAAAGTAATCAGCCGGGCAGCTGGTCATCCCCATTCTTCCGGACAGAAACTTCGGCTCCAAGTGCTTTTTAATCTCGTCTGTCATCCACCCCGTGTCGGTGGGGCCAGAATTGACGGCATTGACCGTAATACCTGCAGACGCCAGTTCAGCCTAAAGAGAAAGTGTAAAGGCTGAGACAGCTCCCATAGTCGCGCCGTAAGCCAGTTCGTGACAGACGGCTGCTCCGATACCTGCATCATGGCTGACCCCAGTGATCAGGGCAATCGATCCTTGTAATGTCATAGCTTCCTCCTTGTTTCGTGTGATGTGATGATTATTCATTTTATAAGAATCCGTTTACTAATTATATCTTAATCGACTGGTTATTTCCTTTGATTCTATATTTATTGGGAATTAAGCTGGTGCCAACAGCCTGTCCTATCAGTCTGATTACACTTCAAGGCAACCGTTCTGTCCTAAACAGTCGCTAAGTTCTTTAGTAGTGGAAGTTTAGACGGCCTGGCGTACGCTAAACTGTTCTTAGGGACCGTCTACTTATAGTTTAGGGTATTTATCTGATTTCATCTTGCCGTTAGAAGGCTTCTCGTTACATCTTAGATTTCGTACGTGTTATAAGCTGCAGCTAGAGCGCCTGTAGTGGAGGTTCAGACGGTCTGACGCCCGCTGAACCATCACTAAGAAACTTCTCGTTGCATCTTACCTACATCTTCAGCCACTGAACTATAAGTAGAACACCCTTTACTTCCAGTTTACTGTCTCTACTGAAGCCTAAGCTGAAACTAACCTCGTCAAGTCCTGTCATTGTTACTTATAAGACTGGGATTCTTTTTCAAAAAAAGAATCGACTTATCCTGTAACAGAATGAGTCGAGTAATGGTAAACTGTAGGTACATTGACCACCAATCAGGAAAGAAGGCATATATCATGACTCAAGTTAAACTGACGACGCTTACTAAAAAAGGCGGCTGCGGATGTAAGATCGGACCGAGTGAACTGCGCGAGGTTTTGCATACCCTGCCGGAAACAAAAAAAGATCCGAATCTTCTGGTCGGACTGGATACAGGAGATGACGCGGGGGTATACAAACTGACGGATGACCTGGCCATCGTTCAGACGCTGGATTTCTTCACACCAATCGTGGATGACCCGTATGATTTTGGTCAGGTCGCAGCGGCCAATGCACTGAGTGACGTCTATGCAATGGGCGGTACACCGATCACTGCTTTGAATATCGTTGCCTTCCCTATCTTCAATCTGGACAAGTCGATTCTGACAGAGATTCTTAGAGGGGCCAGCGATAAGGTTCAGGAAGCCGGCTGTAATCTCGTGGGCGGCCATTCAATCGATGACCAGGAACCGAAATTCGGGCTGTCGGTAACTGGGACGATCCATCCCGATGACATCCGGACCAATGCCGGAGCAAAACTCGGAGACAAGCTGATCCTGACGAAACCCATCGGTGTCGGCATTTCCACTACGGCACTTAAGCGGGGACTCTTAACTGATGACGAGATTCGTCGAGTGACGGCTGTGATGGCTACTTTGAATAAAGACGCGGCTGAGGTGATGAAGGCTTATGATGTACACGCCTGTACGGATGTGACCGGCTTCGGACTGCTTGGCCATCTATCAGAAATGGCTGCAGAGAGTCATCAGGCGCTGATGATTATGAAAGTCGATGTGCCCGTGCTTTCCCGTGTGCGTGAGCTCGCTGAAGAAGGTGTCATTCCAGGAGGATCGAAAAACAACTTCAATCATGTGAAAGAGGTCGTTCACTTTGACGAACGTCTAGATTCGATCGACCAGATTATTCTCGCTGATGCTGTCACGTCAGGTGGCCTGCTGATGTCCGTCAATCCAGATGAGGCATCAGCCATGATCGATTCCTTACAGAATAAAGGCATCGACGCACGAATAATCGGTGAAGTCACAGATGGACAAGAAGGACATATTTATGTCAGATAAGAAAGGACTCTTCTATGTTTAAAGATATTTCACCCTCGGACCTGTTTGAACTCAAAGAAGCCGGACACGTAGTCGTAGATGTCCGTGCGCCTAAGGAATTCAAAGAGGCAACGATCCCAGGAGCGATCAATATTCCTCTGTTTTCAGACGAGGAACGTGCTCAAGTCGGAACGACATACAAGCATCAGGGGCAGGAGGCAGCGAAGGAGCTCGGACTGGAGATCTTTTCGAAGAAGCTGCCGGACTTTATCAGACAGTTCAAGGAGCTGAAGTCTCCGGTCACTGTCTTCTGCTGGCGCGGGGGGATGCGCAGCACAACTGCCGCCACTGTAACTGATTTGATGAATATTAAAGTCAATCGACTGACCGGCGGAATCCGAGCGTATAGAAACTGGATGAAAGAGCAGATCGACACGCTTCCCCTTCCTCCTTTTTATGTGCTGAACGGCCATACTGGAAATGGCAAGACTCATATCCTACGTCAGCTCAAACAGGAAAACTATCCTGTGATCGATTTCGAAGCCATGGCGCGTCACCGCGGATCCATTTTCGGACAGATCGGTCTTGAACCCAGTAATCAGCGCATGTTCAATCTTCTTCTGGGTGAGGACCTGCTGCGTTACCAGCAATCGCCCTATATCCTGGTAGAAGGCGAAAGTGCCCGTATCGGCAAAGTCATTATTCCAGAACGCATTTTCCAGCATAAAGAAGTCAGTTCTCAGCTGGTCGTTGATCTGCCGCTTGAAGAACGGGTCGCCATCATTCTTGACGACTATTCTCCTGATGCTTACCACGATGACTGTCTGGTGGCCTTTGAACGGATCAGACGCCGCATCCATACTCCTGTTTCAAAAGCGATCGGCGAAGCTCTTGAAACAGGAGACTATCCAGAAGCGGTCAAGCTTCTTCTGACCTATTATTATGATCCGCATTACAACAGATCGATCACGCGGCCTGATGCACCGGAAACACCCATCGAGGCTTCTACTCTCGAAGAGGCTGTTGATCAGGTCAGGACGCAGCTCGACAGTCTGAATAAGATCAGACAGCAAAACTGATACGTAATGAATGCCCAGCCTGCTTTTATCCGGGTGTCGTCCACTATGTCAGCCTGTTTGACATCTGACTACTGGACTAGTTCATTGTGCTCAAAGGAGTGATTTCATGTTTACATTAGGCAGAAAGATCGACCCTCGCAACAAGACTAATCTGGCCATTATCATCTGTACTTTTGCTGCCTTCATTGCCGGCTGGCTGTTAATTACCGAGCTGATTTCCGGCTTTTACTTAAGCGGCACAGTGTTTGTGACTTGGGCCCTTTCCAGAGATGTGGATCCCGCCCACAGCTATTCAGCTTTCGTCGCTGTCGCTTTGACTCTGACGAATCTGCTTTATATCGAAACGATCGAAAACACTCAGATTCTTGCGCTGTTCTGGCAGCCGGTCTTCTCGCTTTCGTACTAGCTATCGTCCAATTGCTGTTTATGCAACGGCTCACACTCGCGGCATTCGATGAGCAGGATCCGGTGACTCTAATTCTGATCGCGGTGGCTGTTCTCTCGGCAGTTCTTTTCTGGTTTATTTCAAGACGTGAGTGTAAGGATGACCAGGGTAAACAGGCAGACCTCAGGCGAATTTTCACAGGTCAGCTCGTCTACTGTGCAGCTGTTCTGCTTCTGGTCTTTTTCGAAGACTTATCTATAAACGATCATCTAATCCACCTATCAGTCCTCTTGGGAAGCGTGATCCACTTCATGTGGTTAAGAATTAAAGAAGCCGGGGCTTGAGGGCAAACCTCAATTGATTGCACTGCATGCAATAATAAAGAGCTGTACAAGAACCACCAACCTTGGTCTTCTAGTACAGCTCTTTATTTTATCCGATCTACTGCTACGTGATAAACGTCTTGATTCTCCCGTTTACCTATTGCAATAACTTGTATTATTTCCAGTCCTTTTTCGGATTCTCTAAATACAATTCTTAATCCAGCTTTCTTATGTTTCAGCTTTCTGCATCCCGACAGTTCCCCTTTCAAGGGTTGCCCAACCTCCATGCCATAGGCCTGAAGCTTAGCTATGGACTTTCTCACCAGTATCTTTTGAGACCCGTCCAAAGCTTGGTAGTCCTTCTTTGCTTCTTCGATAAACACAACATCGTAACTCATTACTCCCAACCATTGTCGTCAGGGGCGTATTCGGCTTCAGCCAGTTCTTTGCCCATAACATCTTCCAGAGAAAAAGTTTTTGCATCCTTTTGAACATTCTGTGCCTTCAATCTTCGGGAAACTTCGTAGTCCAGCAGTTCTTCTTCCAGTTCATCAATTTTTTGTATAAGCGCCTCATAGTGCTGCTGGGTAAGCATAACACCGGCAACGTTATCACGATTTAAAATATAGACCCCCTCATTTAATTCTTCAGCTTTCTTGAAGATATCCATCGGACTCTTCTTCACATCAGATATCGATCCTTTTGGAATATTTCCAATCAGTTCAACTGCCATACTTTTTGCCTCCTTCTTTTACTAGGATTATATCATTTAGACTTTTAAAAGTCTTTAAAAAAACTCTTGAACATACTGTTAAATGCTCATAATTCTATCAGAGATATTCCTTTGTAAAATGTAATGAGACACTGTAATATTGAGCGCTTAATGATACACTGTAACCAAAAGGAGGACTCCATCATGTCGATCCCTCTATACGAACCATTGAACACACTGAAGAAAGTTGACGATAACATCTGGGTCGTGGACGCCGGACTTATCAAGATGAGCGTATCCGTACTTAAGGTCCCTTTCTCCACACGCATGACCATAGTAAAATTGGATGACGGCACGCTATGGATTCATTCGCCAGTTGCGCCTGATGAAAGTATGTTTAAAGAAATCGATGCACTAGGAAAAGTCGGACATCTCGTTTCGCCGAACAAGATCCATTATGCCTACATTGCGGACTGGAAGGCCCGCTATCCTGAAGCTAAGACGTGGGCAAGTCCCGGGGTCGATGATCGGGCAGCATCGCAGAATATTCCTGTAGCTTTTGAGTACGCTCTGGAAGACTCTGCTCCATCTGACTGGTCTGCAGACATTGACCAGCTGATTTTCAAAGGCAGCCGGGCACTTGAGGAAGTCGTCTTTTTTCATAAAGAAAGCCGAACGCTAATTTTAACTGATCTCATCGAGAATTTTGAACCTGAACGCACTGAGAGCCTAATGTGGCGATCAGTCTATAAAGCAGCTGGCATCGCTCATCCAGACGGAAAAACGCCGATCGATATGCGGATGACTTTTGCCGGACAGAAGGATCAGGCCAGAGCGTGCTACAGGCGCATGCTTGAATGGCAGCCTGAGAAAGTCATTCTTGCTCACGGGAAATGGTACGAAGAAAACGGGACAGAGGAACTGAGACGCGCCTTCAGATGGCTGGACTAAAGTAATACCAAAAAAACGGATTAATGGTCGTAAATAACCTGACCTTAATCCGTTTTTTTTGATAGCCTATTTAACTTTAATGAATCCTTAGTATTCTGTCACTGTATAAGAGGTCATCATTTCTTTTTAGATTTCTTAGACGCAGGCACCGCTGTTCCTATTGCTGCACCGATGGCTATTCCTAGACCCATTCCCAGAGCCAAATTATCAAACATAAGACCAAATGCGGCACCTAAAGCAATTCCTACACCAATACCCGCACTAATATTATCATCTGTCTCATTTTCACTATTTTCTTCGATATGTTCATCTGTATTTTTATTATTATGATCCATCCATTTAGACCTCCTTTTTCTATCGTTTGTAAGACTCGACGAATTAAGCCGGATAAAAACCTAATCTTCCAGTAAATTATTCGCAAAAATCGTCTTCCTTACTCAATGTTTAACGTGAAGGCATAGCTCGCAGTACCTTCCTGCCAATTAGCCAGGACTTCATAAATGACCGTTCCTTCATTCGTCAGGAGGACCTCTTCCGATTCACTGATTACTGTGTTGTCTTCTTCCCATACTTTGACTGTATAGCTGTCCGGTTCAATTTCAAAATCCAATTCGATCGAGGTGTCTCCAGTAACTTCAAGTGCTGTCATATTACCGACCAGTTCCGGCGGAGCAGCAGATTCGGCTTCTATAGCCGTCATAGTACCTTCTTCATTGTCGATGCTCCAGCTATACGTTCCAACTACTGCGTCGACCGACTCGTCACCTGCCACAACCGTGAGTGCCGGCGGCTCGAGAATCTCGTCATTTGTGCTGCCACTGTCCTGAGTATCTATATTTCCGGTCGTTTCTGTCTCCTCACTATCTGTGAGATCGTCATTCTCAGTATCGGTGCATCCCGCGAGTATCAACAGTGCTGACATCAGGATTGATACGAGCCATTTATTAGTCATGTCAGTCCTCCTCATATCGCCAGCCATGTTCCTCATGGTAAATCATCTGCCTGGACATTCCCCCGTCAATGATGAATTCCTGTCCGGTAATGAATCCGGACTGCTTATCATTCAATAGAAAGCGAACCATCTGCACGATATCTTCCGGCTGTCCAACTCTGCCGACTAAATGCTGGCTAGCATCCTGATCAGTCAGTTCAACTTCTTCCTCTGAATGTTGAAAAGCACTCGTATCAATCCATCCGGGACTGATTGTATTGACTCGAGCCTTTTTTCCTAGACTGTTGGCCATCGCATGAGTCAGAGAGAGCAGCGCCCCTTTTGAACTGCTGTAACTTTCATTGTCTGCCATGCTTTGTCTATTGCGCGTAGACGACATGAGAATGATACTTGCTTTATCGGAAAATAATTCGGCTAAATGCTGAGTCAGGAAATAGGCCGACCCGACATTGACTTTCAAAACATCCATGAAGTCCTCATAGCTTGCTTTAGAAACAAGTCCTCCTTTGTTTATTGCCGCATTATGAATGAGCCCGTCAATGGTATCGGTTCGGTCCCTAATGAACTGGATGAACCCCTTTAGCTGTGACTTGTCAGCCAAACTTCCATAATACATGTGCAGGTTCTTTGAGGACGATTTACTTTCAAGTGCTTTTCCTGCTTTTTCGTCCTGATCGATGACGAAAAGCTCAGCCTCATTAATCAAACGCTCGACAATTGCCCTTCCAATTCCATTTGCTCCACCGGTTAATACGATTTTTTTCATATATTTACGCTCCTGACTCTGGACAGTTATTCATCCATGTTTGCTGACACTAATTTTCTTCATCATCTACTTGAATCACGTAATCTTCATAGCTGCGAATATCTATCAGCTCAATACTCCACAGCCCTTCAACATCATCGTATATGATCGAACGTAAGGACAATGATTCCGTTTCAAAACTTTCTTCTGATAATGCGCTATGCAAAGCTTCTGATTCAAAAAGTGGGCTCCTTCAGGAACTGAACTTTCAAACACATCTAATTGCCCCATTTCTGTTTGAGCAGGATAAGACTCTGCGACCCATCCTTCCAAGTATTAGCTGCTTTATTATAGTCATAGTATCATAGTTGTCTTCCGTAATATCTATTATATAGATGAAAAAGGTCGTTCCAAGCCTTTATCTATGTGTAAAATAAATGTCGGAAGAGGGAAAATCCGACCTAGACAAAAAGAAAGAAGACCCTTAATCTAGAGATAACGACAACGCTAGAGAAAGAGGTCTTCTTATGAATGAAATTATAACAGAAATCATCGAAACGATAAAGGATTCTTCCACATTATTAGAAGGAGAATTAGCCCTAGAAAAACTTTTACAACAGGTGAATCAACAATTGCTTAACGCAGCCTTTAAACAGATTGATTTAGAACTGCTTCCGAAATATAAAGAGCAGGGATATGAAATTGATAGTGTACCTAAGCGTACACTTCACATGACCGTTGGTCCTGTAGAGATTGCAAGACATCGTATGCGAAAAGAAGGCGAAAAAAGTGTCATTCCTTTTGATCAAGCTATCGGCCTAGAGCCACGTAAACGTCACTCTCCTCTTGTCGAAATGAAAGCAGCTCAAATAGCTTCTGATGGAACTTATCGCAAAGCCGAAGAAGCGATTAATCTGCTTACGCCGTTTTCATTGAGCCATACGACTATACATAAGATGACTCAAAAAATAGGTACAACTATTCAAGATTGGACGGATACGGCCCCTCTTCAAGACGAAACGGCTCAAAAGGACAAGACAAAGACGCCAGTACTGTTTATCGAAGGTGATGGTTTAATGCTCACTAAAGGTAAAGAAAAGAAACGTCCTGAAATTCATCGTGTTCAGTTCCATGAAGGTGTTGAGTATAAAGGAAAACAGAAAAGGCCTGTTTTAATTAATTCGAGAATGTTCGAGAGCACTATATCGAGTTCTGAAGCATTTAAACGCGCAAGTCTATGGCTGGAATCAATCTATGACTTACGGGAAACGATTGTCATCTCTAACAGTGATGGAGGTAGTGGTTACGATAAAGATAAATTCTATCGAATTATCGGAAAATGCCAGCGTCATGAGCATTTTAGAGATGCCTATCATGTCAATGAAAAAATCAAACAACGGATGTATTTTGATAAAAAAATGGAAGAAAAGATGAGGAAAGCTGTGCGTACATACAATCTGGATCTGGTTGAAGCGATTATAGCGACGACTGAGAGTCGAGTCAAAGGCAACGATGAAAAAGCAACGGAATATAAAGAAGAACTTTCAAGATTAAAAGCCTACCTATATAGAAATTGGGACAGTCTTAAACCCTTAAAAATGAGAAACTTACCTGTAAACAGAGGACTAGGTGTATGTGAGAGTAATCATCGCCCTTATAGTTATCGCATGAAACGGCAAGGCCGAGGGTTTTCAGCTAAAGGTGCTGGAAATGTCGCAGCGATCATTTCTGCACGAAAGAATGGAACGTTTCTCCGAGCGCTAACCGAAAAGCTTCCCGAACTATTAACGGAACTCCGACCGGAGTTCAAAGGCGCTGTACGAGCAGCTTTGAAGAAGAGCAAGACAAAACCATCAATCGGTGTAAAAATTGGGAGTATAGCTAATTACAGCTCTTCATCAAGTCCTATAGGACAATTGCAAAAAATGTTTAGTTAGAACCCTCTTTCTCAATCGTTTTGGGAGCTCAAAGAGCGATAAAGCGATTGAGAAAGAGAAAAAATAAAAACAGCGTTTCAGATTTCTAGAATAAATTTCCGAGATTAACTTTACACATACCTTTATACTTTCATCTATTAAGGTACTTAGTATGATATACTCCACTTATTCAATTGATAATTTTCACTAATATTACAACATTATTGAAAGAGAGCGTGACTGAATTGAAAAAAATATTATTAACTTCCTTCCTCACCTTAGTTTTAGCTTCCTGCGGGACACCTGAATCAGGCAGTGAACTACCCACCACTTAAATCCTCCGGATTTTGAAGTGGGGGCTTCCTACGAACTCCATTCTTGTCTGCACAGGTTTCATGCAGACAGAGGAATCGGATATGGGTAGGCTCAAAAGGCAGTCCCTGCCTCATAGGTTTTCTTTTACTTGGCTAACGCCAAGGAATACTCAGTAGGCTTGGTTGTCGCCTATATAGACTTGGTTATCGTCTATATATAAAGTATACCAAATGAGAATGACATTAACCACTTCAAGCTATCGCTTGACCGAAATTCATCTCCCACTTTCACTGGTGCTTCGCACCCATACGCTTAGAAGTGGGAGACTTCTTTCGGAATTACGTTAAAGAAGTAGACTCTGTCCCTGAGGAAATCCATGGACTGCTGAACGACTTTCCCAACGCTGTTTTCCAATTAAGTCCTGCAGATTTAAGACTTGTTTCCTTTAATGATGGTGACAATGGATCATATATCGTCTTCCACTCCAGTGGAGAAGTAGAAGCACATACTGAATCAGAAGATAGTACTTTGGTCATTCATTTGACTGAAACTGAAACAGATGGGGTGATAATTAATCAGTTTACCTACTACTTAACGACGGGTGAAGAACACGATACTATTCAAGTAAGAGTCAACGATGAACCGATTCCTTTTGACCTCAGGGTAGCAATGCAACAGGTTAGGAGACCTCTGTTCTAATAATGCTATAGACCGGAATGTTTTAAAGCATTACTAAGTCTGACATTAAAATATTACACTCTAAACCCCTATAAAACGCTTTCAGTAACTATTTGACTAAATTTAACAAAAGATTAGATTTTGTGCTTGTTTTCTCATTTGTTTCTCTTTATTATTTAACCTAATCACTTATCAAACAGTAATTTCGCTTTAAGGAAGGACAAACTCATGACTAGACAATCTTACTCAAGTTTAATTATCATTATTAGATTCAGGGCTTAACACTGTATTTTTCTTACAGCTGTTCAAGTCCTATTCATGGTTGTTTATGAATGGGACTTAGGCCTCCCATTCTTTGTTTATAGAATGGGAGGCCTTTTTCTATTCCAGTTGGCTGTTTGACAATTTTTTCAGGAAGGAGAATCTACCCGTGTCGACCGTTCGTTAATTTATTATCTACTTAGAAAAGGGGAATGATTTCATGCAAGTCTTTAAAAAGGTTAATCAGACGTTTACTCAGTACTTATCTTTCATTGTTGTAGGTGTAGCTATTATCTCTCTCGCTCTGCCCTCTAGTTTCTTATGGGCAGCAGGGTTCTCAACAAATATTCTGCAGTTTATCATGTTTACTATGGGACTGACAATGAAGCCAGCTGACTTCAGTGAAGTAATGAAGAAACCATGGCAAGTTTTCATCGTTGTTTTGGCACAATACTTGTTCATGCCTCTTTCAGCCTTTGCGTTATCACAACTATTCCAGTTACCCTCCGAAGTGGCACTTGGTCTGATCTTGGTTGGTTGTGTCCCTGGCGGAACATCTTCCAATGTCATCGCTTATCTGGCTAACGGAGACCTTCCTTTATCAATAAGTGCAACATCTGTTTCGACACTGATTGCCCCTTTCTTGACACCCGTCATGTTGTCTTTGTATGGTGGCGCATATCTGAATGTAGATTTCTGGACGATGTTCTTATCTATCGTGCAGGTTGTTTTGGTCCCTGTCGTAACGGGCTTGCTGATTAGCCTGTTTTTAGGAAATAAAACTCAGAAAGCAGAAGCTGTCCTACCTACACTGTCATCTCTTGCAGTCCTTCTAGTTTTAGGGGCAACAGTTGCGGTGAACCAATCCAACTTATTAAGTACAGGTCCAGTCATTTTCCTAGTCGTCTGGTTACACAACATGAGCGGATACGGCATTAGTTCCCTGGTTTGCGGCTTATTGAAACGAGGAAAAGCTACTACCCGATCTATTGCTATCGAAGTAGGCATACAGAATACTGGTCTGGCCGCAAGCTTAGGATTGGCGCACTTCAGCCCAGTCACTGCATTAGCCGCAGCTGCAGGAGCTATTGTTCATACTCTATTTGGAACGATTTATGCCAGCCTCTGCAGACGTAAAGACAGTAAAGAACTTAATGTATCTAAAGCTTCAGCCGGCGAACCCGTGCAGGCCTGACGAAGCACATATACAATTCATTTTTGAAGGGACACACTTTATAGAAAGTAGGAGAAAATATGAAACTTAGCCAAACAGTTAGAAGCGGACCAGACCAGTATATTTGCGAGGCACATGCCCTGTCGTATTTAGACCAGAAACTCGAAAGATTCGATTCCCCGGTTGTCATTACCGGTAAAAAGTCTTATGATGCCTTTCTCAAGCACTATAACGGTGAGTCGTCGTTTGAGGTCCTGAGATATGATGGCTCTGCATCCAATGAAGATGTGAAGCGACTAGCCAGTCTTGCCCCTCATGCAGATTGTGTCATAGGTATCGGTGGGGGCCGCGTTCTAGATACAGCTAAAGGCACTGCCGAGCTGCTTGGCAAAGCATCGATCATGATTCCTACTGTTCTGGGTACTTGTGCTGCTTATACCCCTTTATCAGCTGTATATCATCCGGATCATACGTTCAAAACTGTCGATTATTATACACAGTCAGCCTTTCTCTGTCTGATGGATCTCTCTCTTTTGGTCGAATCACCAAAAAAATATTTGCAGGGAGGAATCGGAGATACGCTGGCTAAATGGTACGAGGCTGAAGGCATCACAAGCAATATGACTGGTGACCTGCCTGTAATGGTTTCAGTAGGCCTCCAGACAGCAAAGGTTACGAGAGAAGTTCTCCTTAAAGATAGTCAAGAAGCTCTAGAAAGCATGGACCGAGGTAAGATAACTCCTGCTTTTACCCGCGTTGTCGAAGCTGTTGTTGCTATCGCTGGTACGGTCGGAGGCTTTGCCGGGGAATATGGACGAATGGCAGGAGCTCATGCTGTTCACAACGGTATGTCGCTTGTCCGTGAAACACATGTGTATGAACATGGAGTAAAAGTGGCTTACGGGATACTCGTTCAACTGGCTGCCGCTGGTAATCTAGACGAGGTTAACAACCTCCAATCCTTCTATGAAGAGAACGGGTTCCCTCATACCCTGTCAGCGTTCGGTGTTCATGAAGACTTAGAAGAAAAAATGTGGCAGATTGCCTGTTTTGCTGCATCAGATAAGGAAACTTTTACTCTGGCGGTCCCAGATGCTACACCTCATACCGTCTATGAGTCGATGAAGACACTGGAATCTATGTCTCGCATGCCTCTATTGACTAAGTAAGTGATTTAGATTGCACGCTTTCGTTTACCTAGCTGAACACAACAAAGGTTCTGACACGATAAAAGCAGTAAAAAACCGTCTAATGTAGATGGTTTTTTACTGCTTTTATTTAAATAAGTAATGAATCATAATTCCATTAAAAAAGCCGCTGAATCAAAGCTGATTTCTCCTTGACCCCACGGCATATCTAATTTGACACGTATTACTTAGAATTCAAATCGGAACTAATAACTTAAAAATATCGGCTGAAGAACATAGACGGCAAAGACGATGACAATAATTCCGACCATATTCATCCAGAATCCGGCTTTCATCATGTCTTCGATATCCAGGATATCTGCACCAAACACTGCTGCATTCGGCGGTGTGGAGATTGGCAGCATAAATGCACATGAAGACGCTAAAGCGACGACCACCATGATCCCATAAGGTTCTACACCTATTCCGGCAGCAAGCCCGACACTGATCGGCATCAACATATTCGACACCGCTGTGTTCGACATGATCTCAGTCATGAAGAGAACGGTTGCGGTTAGAATGATCAGAATCAATAGATAGTTGAAGCGGTCCAGGTTCGACAAGATGTCTCCGAACCAGACAGTAAGGCCGGATGACTCAAAAGCTGCGGCAAGTGACAAACCACCACCGAATAATAGAAGCAGTCCCCATGACAAGCCCTTCATATCAAACCAGTCCAGCAGCCTGCCACCCTTTGTATTAGGAATGACGAACAAGGTCGTGGCTCCAAGCATCGAAATGGTCGTGTCTGACAGTTCAAACGGTAGAAAGCCTCCAAAAATCCATAGCAGACCGGTCAGTGAAAAAATCGTCAGGACGAATTTTTCTTCAGTCGACATTGGTCCTAATTCCTTCAGCTGCTCTCTGGCAAATTCGGAAGAAATATTCCCTTCATCCGTCACTTTAAATTTGATTTTAGTAATATAAATGTATAGTGCGACTAGCAAAATCACTGTCACTATAATCCCAAACGTGAACCAGTCGGCGAAGGTGATTTCCTGGCCGAGCATATTAGAGGCAACTGCTACAAAGGTTGCATTCGGTACCGATCCGACAATTGTTGCTAGACCACCGATAGATGCAGAATAAGCGACAGTCAGCAGCAGACCTTTGGCAAACTTCTGAAACGAGTCTTCTTTGAGAAACGCGTTATCTTTGATTTCCTTGATCAATGCCAGAGCGATCGGCAGCATCATCAAGGCCGTTGCGGCATTCGAAATCCACATCGACAGAAATGCTGTAGCTAGCCCGACACCCATGGTGATCCGACTGCTACTTGTACCCAGTAAAGCAATGATAGTCATTGCGATCCGCTTATGCAGATTCCATTTCTCAATCCCTAAAGCAATTGTAAATCCACCCATGTACATAAAGACGATGGGGTTTCCATATGCCATTGTTGCAGTGGCCTGATCTGTTCCTCCGGCTAAAGGCAGAAGGAAAATTGGAAGCAGTGACGTGGCCGGAATCGGCAAGGCTTCCGTAATCCACCAGGTTGCTACCCATGTGGTAACTGCCAGCACTGCCCTCGGACTGGCATCCAGTCCTGTCAGGGCGGGTATAAAGTTTATGATTGCAAACAGGAGGGGCCCCAGACCCATCCCAATCTTTCTGAAGTCAATTCTCATGTTCAGCTCTCCTCTTAAATAATGTCTAAGCGGCATCCCCCAATGCCTACTATATAATGCAAAACGTCCAACTTAATGCACGTAGTATTTAATCATAGCAGAATCTGAACTTCAGGGATAGCGAACACAAGTTAAATCTTCATTATGGGTATCATGTTCAAAACATTATAAAGTTTCAAATGTAAAAACTTTAGAATATTTTGCCCCTGCTTCGTGTCACCTCTGTTATTTATTATGGCGGATGATTAAAAGGACACTCTCCTCTCCTTAAAAGATACTATTTTCTAAACAGAAAAAAGCAGATCAGTGAATATAATCTGACCTGCTTCATCATTAATTTATTTTTCTTCCGTGTCTTCTTTCACTCTCAATGGTTTTAAAGCACCGCTCCATGCATTGACCTGATCAAGCATGGCATGCACGTTGCTCAAGTGAAGTTCAGCTGGTTTAAATGTTGTAAAGTTCTCGAAGTCCGTAAACAGAGATAGGGTCGGGTGAACCCGAACATCAGCAATTTTCAATTCAGCCATGACGCCACGCAAGTGTTCTGATGCTCGTGCGCCACCAGTCGATCCATAACTGACTATCCCTGCCGCTTTATCGTGCCATTCCTCTCTCAAGTGGTCTATCGCATTTTTCAGTACGCCAGAGAAGCTGTGATTGTATTCCTGAACGATAAAGACATAGCCATCCAGTTCACTAATTTTCTTCTGCCAAGCAGCGATTCCCGGCTCAGTTCCGTCGGTAGTTCCCAGAAACGGGAGCTGATAATCAAGAATATCTACGATCTCATAATTTGCATCGCCACGTTCATCTGCGATTTCTTTAACCCAGTTACCCACCTGTGGGCTGACTCGTCCATTTCTTGTACTGCCTAAAATAATACCGATGTTTAGTTTTTCAGTCATTTTAAATATCTCCTTTTCTATTCCAAAAGTAGTTTTTTATTTAATCCAAAGGGGTCAAGTTGCTTTCAATTTCCTCGCGTCTGTCTTCCAAAAATGGCGGGAGAACGAGGCGCTCACCTAATTCATCACTGCTCTGATCCACTGTGAATCCCGGTTTATCTGTCGCAATTTCAAACAGGATGCCGTTTGACTCCCTGAAGTAAAGACTCTGGAAGTAATAGCGGTCAACCAGACCGGATGAGGCAAAATGGTTAGTTTTCGCCAAATCATCCCAATAGCTCAGCTCGGATTCTTCACTGACTCGAATGGCCAGATGATGAATGCTTCCTCTTCCAGGGCGTTCATCAGGCCCTTCTAAGTGTTTGACCAGAATTTCTCCATAACTGTCTCCCTTTTGGGTCTGATAAAGCGTGTCTGTGTGTTCCTGATAAATGGGAGAATAACCCATCAGTTCAGTCAGTGTGTGGGCAAATTTTTCACTGTCTCGTACCGTTATTTCGATCGGTCCCATGCCTCGGATCTGATGCGCTTCAGGCACCTCTGACTGAGGGTAGCTTTCCCAGTGAGACATTTCTTCACCGTTCGCTACGAGTAAAACAAGCTGCAGGCCATCCGGATCTTCAAATTTAATGCCCTGACGTCTGGCGTAAGTTGTGATACTGCCGTGGTATACGTCCAGCTCCTCAAAGCGCGCTTTCCAGTAATTCAGACTTTCTTCTGTCGGCACCATCAAACCTAAGCGGGTAATGGCATTCGTTCCCCTGTGCGTACGCCCAATATTCGGCATTTCAAAGAAAGTAAGGCCTGTTCCCGGACTCCCAGTCTTGTCTCCGTAAAATAAGTGATACATGGTCGGGTCGTCTTGATTGACGGTAACTTTTACCCGGCGCAGTCCCAGGATATTTTTGTAAAAATGATCGGTTTCTTTCGCATTCTTCACCAGCATGGAGATATGATGATGTCCTAAAATTGTTGACATGTGTTTTCCTCCTGTTAATCGTCACTTGATTAGTCGATTGATTGAGTAAAAAAATTGGGCACGGCTAGCCCAGTTCTTTTTCCGTATGTCGTTGGACTTTCGTCATTAATTTATACAATGTCTTCTGTTCTTCTCTGGACAAACAGTCCTCTATCAGCGACGTCTGAAACGCCAGCTGGTGTTCGAACACACTTTCCAGTTTCGCTTCACCTTTTTCAGTCAGGCTGATCCACTTTGTCTTCCATTCACTCGTCCGCTGGATGTATCCATCCCGTTCCAGTCTACTCAGCATCCTCGAAATACCACCGGCTGAAATCGTAATCTTGTCGGCCAGTTCACTTTGGGATAAAGGCTGATAAGTACCGATCTGATTCAATACATCGAACTGAGCTGCCGTGATGTCGAAGCGTTTCAGAAAGTCGTTGAACAGCAGTTCACTCTGATGCGTGAACCGCGTAATGCGAACCCAAATCAGTGACGCTAACGTATTTCGTCTCACCGGTATCATTCCTTTCTACAAAATCAGTTTACATGTCAACTGATAAAAAAAGCAAGCCTTTTGTCTTATTTTTTGTAAGTGACCTCATTAAAGACTCAGGCTGTACTATGTCGTACTTGCTAAATAAAAATCCGGTCGAGCCATAGCTTTTTTACTCCTATAAAAAAGCTGCCGGAATCAGTTAAATCAACTAATTCCGACAGGCTAGAGTTAAAAATTATTAAGATAATGTCTTCCTTGACGATAAAAATATAATCAGTTTCGCAGTCCTCGGCCTTTTTCAATCAGATACCAGTCGATCGAGTATAGAACGATGATGAACAGAATCAGAATGAGGATAGAGAAAACGATCGGTACATCGATGACACCCAGAAAACCGAAGCGGAAACCTGAAATCATGTAGACGATCGGGTTCACTCGGGAAACAGCCTGCCAAAATGGCGGAAGCATCGAAATCGCATAGAATACCCCTCCCAGATAAGTCAGCGGCTGCAATACGAATGTCGGAACAATCGACACGTCATCAAAGGACTGTGCGAAGATCCCGTTCAAGAGTCCAGCCAGTGAAAAGAGAATAGATGTCATCAGAAGTGTCAGAATGACTACACTCCAGGAGTAGACTTGCAGTGGCACGAAGAACAGAGAAATGATCGTGACAAGTGCTCCTACAAGAATACTTCTTCCCAGCCCCCCTATAACAAATCCCCACATAATGATATGCGTCGGAACAGGTGCAATTAAAAGTTCTTCAATATTCTTCTGAAATTTTTGAGAAAAGAAGGACGACGAGACATTTGAATAGGAACTCGTAATGACCGACATCATGATCAGTCCGGGAACGATGAACTCCATATAGGAGAAACCTTCCATTTCACCAATTCGTCCACCGATCAGATTTCCGAAAATAACGAAATACAAAGAAGTCGTGATGACTGGTGGAACCAAGGTCTGGACCCAAATTCTAAGGTAGCGGTTCGTCTCCTTGACCGCCAGGCTTTTTAAGGCTGTAAAATAAAGACTAAACATGTGCATCCTCCACTACGTGTTTTTCTTCCGTAATTTTCAGGAAGAGTTCTTCTAGACGATTCGATTTATTTCTCATGGACAGAACTTTGATTCCCTGTTCAGTCAGCTGACTGAACACCTCGTTGATGCCCTGGTCCCGGGCAACTTCTACTGCCAATGTCGAATCTTCGATCATTTCAAAGTCGAAACCAGTAATGACTGGCTGTCTGTCTGATGAATCGAGATCCAGGATAAAGGTTTCAAACTGAAGCTTGGCCAAGAGAGATTTCATGCTCGTGTTTTCGATGAGCTCCCCCTTTTGAATGATTCCGATATTGCGGCAGAGCATTTCCGCTTCTTCCAGATAATGGGTGGTCAGGATAATGGTCGTGCCACTGGCATTCAACTCTTTCAGGAAGATCCACATCTCGCGGCGCAGCTCTATATCCACACCGGCAGTCGGCTCATCCAGAATCAGCAGCTTCGGCTCATGCATCAAAGCACGGGCGATCATCAGACGACGCTTCATCCCCCCCGACAGCATACGAGCACGGACGTCTCTCTTTTCCCAGAGATCAGACTGCTTAAGATACTTCTCACTGCGCTCAAGGGCCTCTTTACGGGAAACCCCGTAGTAACCGGCCTGATTCACGACAATCTGCTGGACGGTTTCAAACGGATTGAAGTTGAATTCCTGAGGGACCAGCCCAATCTGTCTTTTGACCTGCATCAGCTGCGTATCCAGATCATAACCGAAGACTTTTACTTTTCCTGAAGTCTTATTCACTAAAGACGTGACGATACCGATCGTCGTAGATTTCCCGGCTCCATTCGGTCCAAGAAGGGCATAAAAATCTCCTTCTTCAACAGTCAGATCAATACCTCGCAGAGCTTCCACGCCTCCTGCATAGACCTTCTTCAAGCCTTTTATTTCAAGTGCATATGTCATTGCTTAACGATCTCCTTATCTATTGATTCTATAGTGTAACCCGGCAGAACTTTAAAAGATCATACGTCACTGTATGATAAAAAAGCCCAACTGGAACAGTTTAATGTAAACTGACGCAAAAAACCAGACCTTCGTCTTTACCGAAGGTCCAGTTCCGATTCTCACATCATATATTATACGCTTTATCCTCTTTCTGTTCTACTCCAAGATCAGAGAAAATGCATAACTTGCTTCTCCCTGTTCTCACTCTGCCTGCACTTCGTAAACGACTTCCCCCTGACCGGACAAATCAATGTCCGACGACGATTCAGTGGTCGCTTCATCTTCCCAGATTCGGATCGAATAGTCGTCAGGATCCTCTTCAAAGTCAAAGGTGACAGACGTATCGGCTGTCGCTATCACTGGATCCATAGTTCTAACCAGTTCCGGTGGGGCATCTATATATTTTTACTTGAAAAAGATGTGTTGAAGTAAGTTTAGTTTACCGCTTCATTCTCTTTTATGCATTATCTAATCTCATTTAATCTTCTAAAAACGTAGCCGACGAATAATAGTTCCCTTACTTCTAGTATATTTTCCCATATGCAAAAAAAGAAGCCTCATAAAGAGAACTTCCTTTTATGTAGATCCTATTGGGTCTTTCCTTCATATATTGTCTAAAAATAAAACTTATATTATTAGGAAATCAAAACAAATTTGGAACAAACCACTGTATCAAACCTACAAGCATCAAAAAAATAATAATGATAGCTATCCCGTATATAATTTTATGCGTTCTCTTCATAGCTAATCCCTTCTCCAAGCATTTCTCATTAATGATCCATTTTCGTTATATGCAATGTGTCCTCTTAGCGTTCCAATTTGTTGTGATAAACCTTTAATTGGTCCTATACTATAATGAAAACTAGCTTCCGCATTTGCTCTATTATTTGACACATACGCATTTAAACTCGTTTGTCCAGTTTGAACCATTGGGTTTAATCTTCTCTCTACTGTTGCAGAGCGAGACAGTATTCTATTTACTCTACTTCCAACTACTTCGTATCTCAGGGATATCCTGTATCCTGTGACTGTAATACCCAGTATAGTCATATTATAATCTCTGTACCTACTGTATGTCCTAGTATTGCTCAAAAGAGAATAAGTATTAGTACTGAGCTCATTACTATATTGCTCAACCCCTTCAACAATCTCCCAATTTTCATCATTCATATAAGTTTCTGGATCACTTATAATTTTTACAAATTCTTTTTGTTCTTCTTCACTTAACTCATTAAACTCTTTATAGACTTCAAGGTCATTTTCTAATAAGAAATCCTTGTAGTCCTATACAGTTAAATTGTGTGCAATATTTTCTTCTGCGTGTACATTACTTGTTCCAACCAATGAGCTTATTAGTATAAGAGCAACTATCAGTAATAACCCAAGTATTTTTTTCTTCATTTCTCTAACCTCCACTATTTTTTTATCTCTACGGTTAAATTCACAGAGAAGTTATTAGTATTCTATGCCTCCTTTAAATCAACTATACTATTTTATGTTTTTTTTAAAAGTAACGAGATGTTTCCCCCTAGAAACACCCTGTTACTTTTGTTGAAACAAGGTCCAGTAAGTATAGATTAATATAGATACTAATACTGTTATATGCTACATTTAATTAAACTATATTTGTGAGGTGCCGGGATGCTTCTGTCCGAGAAAATCAAATACCTTAGAAAAACTAAAGGCTATTCTCAAAATGATATGGCAAAAGAACTGCTGATTGAGCGGCAGACCATATCAAGATGGGAAAATAATGTAACCAGACCCGATCCATACAATTTAGAATTAATTAGTGAATTGTTTGAAGTATCCTATGACTGGCTTCTGAAAGAAGACTTTGGCATCGAAGATTTGGATAAGCAAACATTTGATGCCTCAAACCTTGATAAAGAAGTCACACAAAATAATAAGCACTCAACAGAACCTCACGATTCACCCGGTTTAAAGCCTTTCGTTGATTCGTTTTGGATTCTCTTTGTGACTAGCGCTTCAACGCAAAGGCGATTAGCCTATACTCTCTTCTTCATGACTTTTGCAACTGGTGTTTTCCAGCTGGCTACACTGTTATTTAGCATTCCTTTTTCTGTGATTTATATTTTAGCTCCTCCTGGTACTTTACTTAGAAAAATTTGTCTGCTTATATTTATGCTTTGGGTGGGCTACTATCTATTCATTATTCTCCTGTTACTTTTGGGAATTGGTATGTGGTATTCATAAGTGTAAAATAATTGCGTACTCTTGTACTTTTTAAGCATGTAATCTTGAAAAAATAAGCTACTTTTTCTTCATGATATTCGTGCACTCTCTTTTTTAAGCCACTCCAACTTATTTACATACAGAAACAGATCAAGACTAGCCATAACGGTTGAACTTGATCTGTTTCTATGTATTATTTAACAATTTAGTTTATTTAGTATTGTTACTTACTTATTCTGAAGTCGCTTAGTCAATTATATCCTTATAAGTATGAATTAAGCTAAATAGTTCAAACTAGGGATAATACTGGCTTAGCTTCTCCATGTCTGATATATTTATTCTAGCATTTAATTTTCCTGACTTACACTAAAAGGAGATTACTGTATTAACATGAACTGGAAAAGGAGATAACTCGCTTATGTCGTCGAAACATTTAAAAAGAGGACTGATTTATGCCACTTATTGCCTTATCGGTTTCTTTGCGATCCCGTACGTCTTGAATCATTATGGTGTTTCGTACACTCTAACCACTGCAGTCCTACATATTCTCATTCTAATCCTGCTTGTCTATACACTCTATCAGTACCGGCAATTAGATGGTGTACATGAGATAAACCAGAAATACAAAGAAAGCCGACAGAAACTTCTTCTTAGGGAAAATGAGCTTAATTCCTTATTTGATAATAACAACGCTTATTTATGGACCATCGACTTTGCGGAAAAAACATTCCTTCCCTCTCAAGGTTTTGAACAGGTATACGGTTTCTCAAGAGATGAATTCATGAAGAATTATGAGTTATGGAAAGACCGTGTAATCCCTGAAGACATGCATATTGCTGAAGAACATTATGCACGACTAAAATCTGGATTGCCCTCAAACAGAGCATTCCGTTTCAGAAATGGAAATGAAGAAATTCGCTGGCTTGATGCATGGGGTAAACCGATCTTTAATGAAAAAAATAAAGTTACGCACCTGACTGGAGTAGCTTATGACATTACCGATCGGAAAGAATTGGAAGAAAAGCTGTATCACAATGCCACCCATGACTATCTGACCGGACTGCCAAACAGAAAGAAACTGCTGCAGCACATGGAAGATGAAATGACTAAGTGCTCTGAAAAAAAAGAGTCTCTGGCTGTGCTGTTTCTTGACTTGGACCATTTCAAGTTTGTTAATGACAGCTACGGGCATAATGTCGGTGATAGACTGCTTGTACAGATCGGTGAACGTCTTAACAGCTTTGTCGGAAAAAAAGGTATGGTCTTTCGACATGGTGGTGACGAATTCATAGTAATCATGAGATACCAGTCTTATAAACAGTTTATCAATGTCGTCCACGGTCTTATCGAAACATTCAAGACCCCTTACGATTTGAATGTTGAGCACAGTACTATTTCAGCAAGCATAGGTGTGAGTATGTTTCCTAAAGACGATACTACAATCGAAGGCCTGATAGGCAAGGCTGACAGAGCTATGTACCGTGCCAAAGAACAAGGCAAAAACACCTATCGTTTTGCCAATCCTGATCTTGAAGAAGCTGAAGCCCGTAGAAACAATGTAGAGAAGCATTTGAAGAAAGCCATGGACCTGAATGAGCTGGAAGTGCATTATCAGCCAATAGTTGATATGAAAACTGGTCAAATCTTTGGAGTTGAAGCCTTCATCTATTGGGACAACCCTGACCTTGGCAAAGTTAAGCCTTCAGAATTCATCCCTCTGGCTGAGCGGCTGGGTATCATGAGTGAAATAGGACTGTGGGTAATCGATACAGCCACTAAACAAATGAAAGCATGGCATAAAAAGGGACTTGATTTCAGATTATCAGTTAATGTTTCAACTGCTCAATTTGAGGATCCTCTCTTTTCGAGAAAACTAAACACTACCTTGGGCAACAATCATTTCAAACCTGATATGTTGACCCTTGATATACCTGAGAGTGTACTGCAGAATACTGAAAAGGCGTCTAAGACTATTCGTCACTTAAGACATATGGGAATCGAAGTAGCCATAGACGACTTCGGAACGGGCTATTCGTCACTGAGTGTTCTGAATGCAGTTCCTATTGATACTATAAAAATTGACGAAACATTTTTGAAAGATGTTCCGGAGAATGAGCATAACGGTCAGATCATCAACACGATAATTAGTTTAGGGCATACTTTAAATAGTAAAGTGATCGCAGAAGGTGTTGAAACCACTAAACAAGTTACCTTCCTGAATAAGGCTGGCTGTGAATATGGTCAAGGATGCAAGTACAGTCATCCCGAAAGTGCTGTTGAGATCGAAAAACTACTCCTGCAACAGAGTGCCTAACACACGATTGACAATACAAACAAAAAGGACCGGACTCAGCCTCTGAAGCTGAATCTGGTCCTTTTCTTCGCATTATTCTATGCTGGAAAGTGATAAGCTTATTCTGATTTTGCGTGTTTAACACTATCCGCAACAATTGAAGCGACCCCAGGCGTAAACACGTTTGGAATAATGTTATCTACTGATAGCTCCTCATCACTAATTACACTGGCAATCCCTTTAGCTGCCGCAATCTGCATATCGTCTGTGATGTTACTGGCACGAGCATCCAAAGCGCCTCTGAAAATCCCTGGAAAAGCCAGAACATTATTGATCTGATTAGGAAAATCGCTTCTTCCCGTTCCCACAATGAATGCTCCCCCGTCTTTGGCATCTTGAGGGTTGATTTCTGGTTCCGGATTCGCCATCGCAAAGATAATCGGCTTATCGTTCATTGAACTAATCCATTCTTTTTTAAGAACATTAGGAGCGGATACACCAACAAAAACATCTGCATCTTTTAGAGCTTCCTGTAGATCTCCTTTAATGTTGTCCTGGTTAGTCATTGACGCTATTTCCTCATGTCGTTCTTCAAGATTCGGATTATCTGAAGATACAATACCTTCTTTGTCTACCAACAGGATACGTTTTACTCCTGCAGTCAGTAGACGCTTGGAAATCGCGACACCTGCTGCTCCTCCACCGTTAACGACGACTTTAACTTCGTCAATTTTTTTGTCAGCTAATTTCAAAGCATTATATATCCCCGCCAGAACAACGATAGCTGTCCCGTGCTGATCATCATGGAATACCGGGATATCTAATGATTCTTTCAATCTGCGTTCTATTTCAAAACATCTCGGTGCACTAATATCTTCTAAGTTGATGCCCCCAAAAGATGGAGCAATCGCTTTGACGTGAGAGATAATTTCTTCTACATCATTTGTGTCCAGAGAGATCGGCACAGCATCCACATCAGCAAAACGTTTGAATAAGGCTGCTTTCCCTTCCATTACAGGGATAGCTGCTTCAGGACCAATATTACCCAGACCAAGTACGGCAGATCCGTCAGTCACCACTGCCACTAAATTACGTTTCGATGTGTAAGTATAAACGTCTTCTTTATTTTCAGCTATAGCTGAACTCACAGCTGCAACGCCTGGTGTGTATGCTATAGCCAAATCTTCCATGGACTCGATCTTAACTTTGGAATTAATCTCGATCTTTCCACCTTTTTCTTTACTCACTTGAAGTGCTTTTTCTTTTACGTCAGACATGTTAGTTCTCCTTTAGCTCTTTAGTTTTATCACTTAACTTGTAAAATCAAGCTACTCGATTAAAAAGACCATTTGCGGTACACTCATTCCATAATTAACAATCAGGAATATTAGGAGAGTGACCACACATGTCCTATACCCATCTTACCATGGAAGAATTCGGTTGGATAGAAACTTATCTTACTCTTGATTTATACGCACCACAAATTGCTGATAAGCTTGGACGAACAAAAACAAGGAACAAAAACAGCCTATTTACACTGTTAAACATTTCTTGACACTGTCCAAACTATCCTAGGCTATAAAGAGAATAAGACGATATGTGGTGGGAATAGAATAGCTTTACCAGACGATTAATTGAATATATCAATGTTGAGCCATAAATTATTCAGTTATCAGTAAAATAAACTAATTTTTTTAAAGTAATTTGATAAAAGAAGACGATATTCTTGACGTTTATAGTTTACGATTGTAAACTATAAACTATGAACGATTACAAATGTAAACGAAAGGGGAGTGTTAATATGAAACATCAACATAATCATCATGAGCACAATCATCATGACCACACTCATCATGACCATTCTTCTCACGCTGATCACCATGATCATGGAGGAATGGATCATTCCATGCACATGGGGAATTTAAAAATTAAATTTTTTGTTTCCCTTATTTTAGCTATCCCGATTATATTATTTGCTCCTATGATGGGAATGGAATTACCATTTCAAGTTACATTCACTGGGTCAGAATGGGTTGTAGCTATTTTAGCAACTATCTTATTCTTTTATGGAGGACTTCCATTTTTAAAAGGAGCAAAAATGGAGTTAGGTAGTAAAAACCCTGCTATGATGACCTTGATTTCACTTGGAATCACAGTAGCCTATATCTATAGTATGTATGCGTTTGTTGTTAATGAATTTTTTCAAACAGATACCCATGTGATGGACTTCTTTTGGGAGTTAGCAACGTTAATAGTCATTATGCTTTTAGGACACTGGATTGAAATGAATGCAATCAGTAATGCTGGAAATGCCTTACAAAAAATGGCAGAACTATTACCTAGTTCTGCAATAGTTATTGATAATGACGGACAAACAAAAGAAGTTCCTTTACAAGAGGTAAAAGAAGGTCAATTTGTTCGAGTAAAAGCTGGTGAAAAGATTCCGACAGATGGGATCGTTGTTTCAGGAAGTACAACAGTCAATGAATCAATGGTCACGGGAGAATCCAAGCAGGTAGAAAAAAATACAAATGATACCGTAATTGGTGGATCTGTCAACGGCTCAGGAACGATAACAGTTGAGGTTACTGCCACAGGAGAATCAAGCTATCTATCTCAAGTTATGGAATTAGTAAGTAATGCACAGAAAGAAAAATCTAGAGCTGAGACAATGTCAGATAAAGTAGCTAAATGGCTATTCTATGTTGCATTGGTTGCAGGAATTGGAGCTTTCATCGTTTGGCTATCCCTAACTGGAGATATGAATATTGCGTTAGAAAGAATGGTTACAGTATTAATCATTGCTTGTCCTCATGCACTAGGTTTAGCTATTCCGCTTGTTACAGCTCGCACAACATCTTTAGGAGCACAAAATGGTTTACTTATAAAAAATAGACAAGCTTTAGAAGTGGCGAAGAAATTGGATAAAGTTTTAATGGATAAAACTGGAACATTAACAGAAGGTAATTTTGAAGTAAACACATATATTTCTTACTCAGATGAGTATTCGGATGAAGATGTCTTAAGTTTATTTGGAGCATTAGAAGAACACTCAAGTCACCCGTTATCTGTTGGGATATTGAATAAAGTAAAAGAGATTAACCTTAGCTTACCTGAAGCAGAAAATGTGGACACACTCTCAGGTGTGGGGTTAGAAGGGACAATTAATCATAAGCACTTTAAAATAGTCAGTGTGTCATATTTAGAAAAAAACAGATTAAAATATAATAAAGAGCAGTTTGAAAAACTCTCTAGCCAAGGAAATTCAGTAAGTTTTCTAATTTTAAATGAACAAGTTATTGGGTTGGTTGCTCAAGGAGATCAAATTAAAGCAGAAGCTTATGGTCTTATTGAAACACTTATAAACGAGGGAATTCAACCAGTAATGTTAACAGGAGACAATAAACAAGTTGCGAATGCCGTGGCTAGAGAACTGGGAATTAAAGAAGTTCATGCACAATTGATGCCTGAAGATAAAGAAAAGAAAGTAAAAGAATATAGAGATCAAGGACATGTAGTTATGATGGTAGGAGATGGTGTAAATGACGCACCGAGTTTAGTACGAGCAAACGTTGGATTAGCTATTGGAGCAGGAACAGATGTGGCAATTGAATCCGCGGACACCATATTAGTAAAAAGTAATCCTGCAGATATTCTTCATTTTCTTTCTCTAGCGAAAAATAGTTCCAGAAAAATGGTTCAAAATTTATGGTGGGGAGCAGGATATAATATTGTTGCTATTCCTTTAGCAGCAGGAGTATTGGCAGGGTGGAATATCTTACTAACACCAGCAATGGGGGCAGTTTTGATGTCATTAAGTACAATTATTGTTGCGATAAATGCAATGTTATTGAAACTGGATTAGAACGTGTTGAAAGTTTCATTAGTATAAAATACGGCATAAGTAAAGGCTGGAAAAAACAGCTCTTAAACAAAATGAACAATGAAAACAGTCTGTTGGTGCTGACACCCAATAGTTAGAGTTTAATATTATGCAGCCAACTGGCTGGTTTGAGTTCGGCATTCCACTGGACTTAAGCCGGCCAGTTTTTGTTTTGTTCGGATGATATTATAATACTTGATATAGTCTTCAATTTGTTTCTTAAGTTGATTGTAGCTCACTAATGGTTTGTAACTGACATATTATCTATTCGGATTACTTTCGGCAAGCCATAAGGTTAAAATACCTCCTCATTTTTTTCATACATCATGCCTGTTTTTTCTATTTTCTTCTTTGGAAAGTTATTGCCATTAGCGTATTTTTTAGCAGTGCGCCAATTCACTCCAACTTCTTTTCTTATGTGATCAATCGATTTATCGTGATTATTCCTTCAATTTTTTATAGTATTAATATCAGTCATTGCGAGCAAACCTTTCATACCTCCAGTTAAAGTGTAGGCACTCTACCTTTAGAGGATTTTCAGGTGCCTTGCAATGGCTTTTTATATTGCGTTTTTCCTTCCGCAGAGTTATGTACTTTTACCCTGCAATCACTAGTGTTGCATTAAAATATTAACCTATTCCATAGATGCTGGTTGAATACAACAATGTCTTGCTTATATTTTATTCCATTGGTTTTACTTTATCTTCAATAAACTGAATTTCATTCTGGTTCAAATTATATTTTTTTTATAGTTTAACTATTTTCAATTATTCTACTCGTTTCTTTGATAAGATTAGAGAAAAGAATAAGGGGTGTACATATGGGCTTTTACGATAAATTGGAACAGCACCGTAAGAACTTAAATGATAATGAGGAAGAAATACTGACCTACTTATTAAATCAAGGTGAACAACTCGATGATATTACGATACGGGAGGTAGCTGGACACTTCTACACTTCTCCAACTACCATCGTTCGACTAACGCAGAAATTAGAATTTTCTGGGTACCAGCAGTTCAAGGATGATTTCTTAGCAGCCTTAGCTATTCAAACGTCTCTTGGGGAACTCTATTCTTTGGACAATATGATAATCAAAACAAAACAACTTATAAATGAAGAAGCCATTCATAAGATGACTCGGACTATTCATGAAGCAGATAATATACTATTTTTTGCAGTCGGCTTATCACGCTTCCCAGCCGAAGAGTTCAGCGAACGATTGAAAATCATCGGAAAACAAAGCCAGACATTTATTGATCCTCACATAATGAAGCATAATGCTCAAATCATGAGCGAAAAAGATCTCGCCATTGCAATCAGTATAAGCGGACGTCATCAGTCGAATGTTTATGCGGCCACTAGCCGCGCAAAAATAGCTGGTGCAAAAACTTTAAGTATTACTGGCTTTTCTTCAAATGCATTGGCTAACCTGACTGATCTTCAACTATATGGATTCAGTTCCCCTTTAAAAATTAATGGACTTGATGCGACTGACCGTTTTTCTATTCATTATTTGACAAATTACTTGTTCGACAAATACATTGAACAGTATCTCCATCTCGATACTTCCATAACATAAATAAGGACGGGTGCATATACCACCCGTCTTTATTGTCATTTACTTATTTTAATTCAGGCCAATACTCCTTATTAGCCTCTATTAAAGCATCCAGGACTTGTCTAGCTTTCTTCGCATCAACTACCGTGCGGTTGAGTGTGAGTGCTTGAAGAGCTTTGGTATAGGACCCTTCCATATAGGCTTCAACTGTCAGCTTTTCATAACCGTGTTGAGACTCGATCAGGCCTTTGTAGAAAGTATCAATCGGTCCAACTGCATAGGGCTGAGGGCCATTAATAGTTAGACTGGCAGCTACTTCAATCATGCTGTCGTCCGGAAGATTCGAAACAATTCCATTATTTTTGACCATAACGACATAGGTTTTTCGTAAATTATGGAAAATCGATCCAGCCACTTCAACCATCATGTCCCCATGTGCATCGTTATGAACGACTGTAGAATCTTTGGCTGTCCCATTTTCAATAATGCGTCTGCATTCTTCAAAGACCTTTTTCTCTCGCCCTTCTCTTACTTCATCGGTACGTGTACGATTCGGATCTAATTTCGAGAACTTATACTCAGGATACAAGTAATACTGGAGATACGTGTTTGGTAAATAATCTGGAAAGTCGATCAGCATATCCTCGACCATCGCATAAGTGTCCAGCCAGGACTGATCACGCTGCTCAGCATCTACTGGTCTGAACCCTCCGTTCAAGATGATATCCTTGATTTCAGGCATTCTATCTTTTCCATCCTCATCATATAGGTGAGTAAACCATCCGTAATGATTAAGTCCGAAATAGACCGGCTCCAGTTTATCTGCATCGTAATCGATCAAGCTTGCAAACGAACGGAGCAAATTGACCGGCTGATCACATATATTAAGAATACGCTCTTCTTCCGGGAAAATCTTGTCTAAAGCCAGCGCTACTATAGCTGCCGGATTAGTATAGTTCAAAATCCAAGCATCCGGTGAATACTGTCTTACACTATTGACCATCTGAACCATATCTCGAATGGAACGTAAGCCATAAGCAAATCCACCTGGCCCACATGTTTCTTGACCGATCACCCCATACTTCATAGGGATTTTTTCATCTTTTTCCCGCATATCAAAGCCGCCGGTTCTCATCTGACAGAAGACAAAGTCCACATCACGATATGCTTCTTCTTCATCAGTCGTATAACTGACCTTCACTTCAGGTGCTTCTTCCTTAAAGAGAATCTTGGCAAACTCTCCAATAACTTCCTGACGTTCTGCATCGATGTCATACAGCTTTATTTCTTTAATAGGAAATTCGTTTAAGTGTGTGGTCATGGCCTTAAGGATACCCGGAGACCATGTCGATCCTCCACCTACTAATACGATTCTGCTTTTTTTATTCTTCATGATAATTTGCTGCTCCTTTCACTTTGGGTGCTATGGACTCTACTTTCGGTCCATAGATCACTTGATAATTCGTTTCATCAATTTTGACCATACCTGCTGCTCCAGTTTTCTTTAACCCTGCTTCGTCAACTTTACCGGTATCTTCCAATACAAGTCTTAGTCGAGTGAAGCAGTTATCGATGCTTTGAATATTACCGGCACCTCCAAGGGCATTGACAATAGCGTCTCCTAATTTATCTTCTGAAACTTTAGAATCTGTCTCGATATCCATTTCATCATCATTAACATCTCTACCTGGAGTTAGTACTCTTCTTTTTTCAATGACTATTTTAAATACAAAGTAATAGATTGGTGCGTAAATGAGTCCTACTAATACTGCCCAGAACCAGTTTGTGGCAGTCCCCTGGAGGATACCGAACACAAACAGATCAATGACGCCCCCTTGTACGTTACCGATGACTACTCCAAGAGCATCCATCAACATGAAGGATAACCCTGCCATGAAAGCATTGAAGATGAACAAAATTGGGGAAACAAAGATAAATGAGAATTCAATAGGTTCAGTAATTCCTGTAGTGAAGCTGGCTAAACCAGAAGCTGACATTAACCCTTTGACGTCCTTCTTCTTTTCCTGATAAGCTACCTTCACCATCGCAAAAGCTGCGGCCGGTAAGCCGAATATCATGAAAGGAATCTTACCCTGCGCAAGAAAACGAGTAGCTTCTGCCATCACTCCAAGATCTGGTGAGTCTTGAGCAAGAGAGGTATTGAAGATATTCAATGCTCCAACCACTTGATTGCCGTCTATTTCTGCAACTCCACCAATTGGTGTAAAGCGAACCAGCTGATTCAGGATATGATGAAGACCCGTTGGAATAAGTAATCGTTCCAGGAATCCAAATAAGAAGGTTCCCAGTAAACCCGCCTGAGCGATTATGTTTCCGACTCCTTCAATTGCGGCTCCAAAGAAAGGCCACACAAAGTACATCACTATAGCCAGGAAAGGAATGCTGACAGTCGTAACGATTGGAACAAATCGTTTACCTCCAAAGAAACTGATTGATGTCGGTAAGTCGATGGTATGAAAGGTGTTATGAAGATAAGATACAAGCATACCAACAATGATTCCTCCAAAAACATTCATCCTCAATGTAAAGATGCCTAGAACTAATTCGTATTGAGAAGCCGTTTGTATAGCTTGCAACTCAGTCAATCCCGTTTCCATTAAAGCATCGACTGAATAGGTTGCTGCAGTGATATCATTGGCCTGCAGAAGATACTGAATGGTGATATGGAATAACAGGAAGCCAATCACACCTGCAAATGCCGCTGTCGTCTTTTCCTTTCGAGCCAGCCCAATCGATATGGAAACTGCAAATAGTATTGGCAAGTTTCCGAATATTCCTCCTGCAAGTGCCCGAATAATACCAATGACGCTTTGAACTGCAGTCATATTAATAAATGTCTCTCCAACGATACTTGGATTTTGCAGCACTGCAGCTATTCCTAGAAATATACCCGCAGCGGCTATTAATGATATGGGGGTCATTAATGATTTACCCAACCGTTGCCAAAAATCTTTTGCCATGTATAACTCCTCCTTAAAAAGTAATGCCGTCTTTTGATAATCTTATTGTAGACTTAATGTTTAAGCGTTTACAATAGGGAAGAGCGTGGTTTACATTGATTGTCATTGTACACAATATTGTGTACAACACTAGTTTATTCTTACTGAATGTGTTGGAGCAACTGAGTTTAGCGGTTGTAATAGCCTTGCTTTTAAACTTGGCTTGAACTACTTTTAACTAGTCTTACTTGATAATGTGTAGCTTATTCACCCGGCACATAAGAATGAGTGCATTATCAGGGATCCACCTTTATAGCAAAACTAAAAACGGATGTACCAGTGTGCGCCTAGATACTGGTACATCC
This sequence comes from Alkalibacterium indicireducens, assembly GCF_039522005.1. Classification (NCBI taxonomy): domain Bacteria; kingdom Bacillati; phylum Bacillota; class Bacilli; order Lactobacillales; family Carnobacteriaceae; genus Alkalibacterium; species Alkalibacterium indicireducens. Next base: position 9,473 of record NZ_BAAADA010000072.1, on the reverse strand, counting down.
GTTTTATTGGGGTATTATTTTTAGCAACTATAGTAACAGTAGATGTTGCCCTTCAATTTATTTAGCTAACTGGTGATTGATTTCCTGAGCCAGTTGTCTAAGTTCTCTTTTTCTTCTCTGGACGCTCAAGTAGTAGATTCCAATAAATAGCACAGTGTTCATCATTAAACCCGCTACTGAAGTATCAAAAGTACCAAATAAACTAATTACTAAATTAAAAATAATCAATTGGAACCCACAATTGATCACGTGATACACTCTTGCTGATTTAACGCTTAGGTAACTTGTGCCGTAAGAGACCAAACATAGAAGTATGATTATGACTGCAAGTAACAGCACTGACAAACTGACATTACCTATATTTATAATCTGGAAGTAATCCAAAGCAGCGTTCAACAGCACGACTACTGAAAATACAAAAGTCATGGTGTTCATATAACTCGAAATGAAATTTTTAATCATAAATAATCCCTCCACTAAATATTTAAATACCTTTTTACTTCCCTCATGTAATGACGGCTGATGATCAGCTTCTCTTCATTTTTCAGGCTTGCTTCCAGTCTATAGTTTTCCATCGGTGCCACACTGGCCAGATAGTCCATATTTAATAGCGTCTGTTTATTGATTTTGACAAAGGATGTCCCTTTAAGCTTTTCTTCCAGTTCATATAACTTTTCTTTAGACTCGTACACGTCACTTTCAGTATATATGAAGGATCGCCCATCTACGCTTTCAAAATAGCAGACGTCGTGACTTACGAGGTAATATTGCTTATCTTTCAATACCCCTTCCAGTTTCACATTTCCCATGTTGATCGTATCTACTATTTTCTGTATGCGTCGATCAAACATGTTGTATGTAATGTCAATGACCGCCTCTTTTAATGATCTGTCCTCCGTTAGGTTTAGCTTCATCCTCTCACCCTCTCTTGTAGTAATTTCAGTGTATATAGTCTCTATGAAGGATTCAACCAGTTTTGGACAACATGCACATATGGAAGAGTGAAATGCAATACTAACGTAAAAAGTTCAAGACAATCTCATTAGAGAATGTCTTGAACTTTTTACTGACCACTGAGACGATTAACTATAGGAACGATTTTATTTTGACGCTTTTTTCTCAGCATGTCGCTTGTGCACAGATTCATTTTTTCAGGTTAAAAAATCAAATAATTGAGACAATAACTAGCAATTAGTAGTTGATCAATCGACCATTATCATTCCATTGTCCGTACATTTTATTTTCTTTCGTCTGTTCAAGAAACTTATTCAACCGTTTGATATACAATTCAGGCTGATTTTTATAAGTTTGTATCGTATCCAGTCTGATACGCCTGTATAATTCTGGAAAATTGATGAAGTTCTGGTATGTCTGATCGTCTGCTTTCAAAAGCGCTTTGATCTCTTTGTCTATAGTGAACGACTTTGGTCGCATGTCAGGAAGACTGTTCAGCCCTTCTTCTTTCATCAGACCCAGCTTAATCAGCCTTCTTGCTCGTTCTTTATTTAACTCTGTCCAAGTACTCCTCTTCTTTCTTGGGGACAACCTTTGAGCTAACTGATTATCAGCAGTTTTCTTCATCGTGCTATCAATCCAGCCAAAACAGATGGCTTCCTCTACTGCATCAAGGTATTGGATAACACCCTCCTGATCCTTCATGCTTACTATCACCCAGCAGAAGTCTGCAGTCTTCGCGTTGTTTTCAAGCCATTGCCTTAATTCTTGCCTTGTTTTAGCTTCAATGAGGTTGTTAATTTCCATTGGGCATTCTTCCTTTTTCCTTAAAATAATGCATGCACATCTATTACTTTTCATGTCATTATACACTATAGATGTAAAAAAGAACCCCTTCGAAAAGGAGTTCTTCCAAATTATTCATCTGAGATTCTCACAACAGATACGTTTCTTTTCTATTTTTTCTTTTTAATAAAGTGAGCTGCGGTGCCTGTTGCAATTGATCCCAGTCCAACTAAACCAACGGTCCAGGTAACAGTAGCTGTTTCTGGAAGTCTTTCCCGTTCAGTCATCGAAACTTTCTGATGAAACAGTGACGACTTCAGATCCTTCTTCTGTGTTGTTGTCTTCATCAGCCGAAACTACCAGCGGAGCCGAAAATAGTATGCTGGAAGATAATAAACTAAGTACAAAAGTTTTGCTTTTGAAAATCATGACATCTCTCCTAAAATATAGTTGGGTTACAGCCAAGTCATTAAGAATAAGTAATGACACATGCAACACCTTATACAGCATAACTAATCCGCGGAGAGATTTCCATAATAATACGTAAATTAATTGTATAAAATTTGTAAATGTACGTCTTTAAGCTCTATATCTCGAAAATATTACATTAATCCATTTAACAATCGGTTATAATCTTAACGAACATAGTTTTGTACGGGTCTATTGGGAGAATACCTATAAAGTATATTAACAAAGCACAGCTACCTTGTTTCTACAAAGTATTCCAGATTGTCCAGTGAAGAACCCAGTCCGTCAATATGATCCTGTTTGTTGATTCCGAGCGGGACATTTTCTGCAATGACCGTAATCTTGGTTCCTTCCAGATTCTCTTCAAAGTACCAGGTCATCGTCATCACCCCTTCAAAGTCAGGGTCTTCCGAATCGAAAGCGCCTGCCATGACGATTTTCATATCCGGCACGACGTCAACGAAAGTCCCTTCCGAAACATCAGAATCTATAGTCGTTTTTCCTGTAATCTGTTCTTTCTTTTCATAATAGAGAATCAGTCGATACTTTCCGCCAGCATGTGGTTCGAATAGGGAGACTTCCCCTCTCATCCCTTCAGGCGGAAGCCACTTGATTAGTGAATCCGGGTCGATGAAGGCCTGATAAAGCGTGTGCGGTGAAGACGCAATATTCTTTGAAACCGTGTCGATTCGTCCAGTTGATGATCGCTCCTGCATTTCAATCGCTCCTTTACGACATTCTTCTGTTTTCAGTTAGCCCGTTTCCTCTGAAGGTTGGAATCTTGACTGACATACCAAAGCTTCGCCAGCAGATACATCAGGAACATGACCACCGCTCCTATAATGGTAAGTGACAGAATGTAGACTGGATTGACTGTTATTCCAGCTACTGTGATATCAGAGCCGATGCTGTGCAAGTAGACTAAAGGCGCTGCCGATCCCGGTGTATACGTAAATAAATAATTGGCTTGTTCATTAAAAATATCAGTGAACCAGTTATTTACGATAACTGACAATACATACAGCGGCACCACAATCCCATAAGCTTTCAAAAGGGCTCTTCGATCGATCCGGATCATCTCTGTTAACAGCAGGTATAGCCCCGTCGCTACAATCAGCATATGCCCAAAAATATAGGAAAATCCTCGAATGCTAAGTACATTACTGTATGTTTCCAGTGCGTCGGCAAATATGATGGCTGCCAGACCTGCAGGCACAGACAAGCACCAGGCAATCGTGCTAATCACACGACGAGCAGGATTAATCGCAACCATAAGCAGCAGGATGTTGGCAAAGTGAGAGATATGGAATGGGAAAACCTCAGGACCCAAGCCGTCGGTACTGAAAACATAAATTTGTCTGGTAGCTAATATGCCTACCAGGATTATCCCCATCGCTATGGCAACATGTCTCTTTACTGCAAATGCTTTGTATCGAGTGAATATATATAATGTAATGGCGAGCGCGAAAGGAAAAACGATCATAAAGTAATGAAACGTGCTCCGCATTTCAAACTGCATCTGCATAGTGTATACATCCTCTCATCATCTCCAGTAAAAAAATAAAAATCTTCCACCCGCATTACAAGCCCCTTCTGTAATACTGCAAGCAGAAATCCCTACGAGTGAACTTAACCCGTTAGATGATAGCACGCTACTCTCTTATATTTATTCAGTATGAAGTAACAATTGATCTAAATCCATTATTTTAATTTTCTTTTTCGGTAACTGTTTAATCAATCCAAGTTCTTCTAGAGTAGTAAATTTACGGCTGATTGTTTCTGGTGTGGTACCAAGATACGAGGCTAAATCCTTTTTGGACATTGGTAAGATAATCGTTGGACTATTGCCACTTCCCTTTTCAACATTCTCAGCTAAAAAGGATATAATGCGGGTTTCTACATTTTCAATCGCTACTTGTGTGGTTTGTTTTTCAGAATCCTTCAAACGCATCGTTACTTCTGACAGTATTTTTAATGAGATTTGCGGATATTCCACCAAATACTTTTGTAAATCCTCTCGTTTAATTAAACAAATGGATGTATTTTGTAGTGCTTCCGCATAGTTCTCATGAATACTTCCAGGTTGGAAAATGGCGACTTCACCTGTAAAATCACCGGGATTTAAAATGCGAACAAGTTGTTCTTTTCCAGAATCCGATAAGCGGTAAATCCGAGCCTTACCTGAATTGATAATATATAAGGTATCATCTTTCTCACCTGCACGGAATAACATTTCCCCTTTTTGTAGATGAAGTGTCTTGGCAGATTCCGCAATCAAATCCATTTGTGAGTCTTCCAGATGGTTGAAAATGGGAACAATACGAATACATTCTGCATGTCCATGTTGGTGATGACAACATTGGTTTTTTTCCAAAATAACCTCTCCTTTTTATAATAAGCCTAAGAGGGCATCTTAGGCTTCCTTTCTATTCACTCGATTAAGCAGGTTTTACCTTTGATTTGACAACAGGATATCCTAAGTCTTCAATTGCCTCTTCGATATCGTTAATAACGACTGCTTCTGAATCAAAATCTACTTTTACTTTACTTGCATTGAACATTACTTTCAAGCTATCTTGATTCACACCGTTTATTCCTTTCACCGCATTTTCAATCTTTTGGAGACAAGATGGGCAAGATAAGGTTTCTAATTGAATCGTTGCTTTTTGCATAAATCATTTCCCCCTTCATTTTTTAACGACCGTAAACCAATTTATTCTTTTGTTTTTGGGTTACTTTTAAGCCTGATATGCTTTGTCTACTTCTGATAACATCTCGAATGTGCCTGCATACGTTTCACATACATCTCCAGGAATGGTGTAGTTGTCTGTGATTTTTCGTAATTGAGCAAATTCAGCATCTAAGTCAGGTTTGTTCGTACCTGCGTCTTTTACTTTTCCACTAATTGTTTCAAACAATTCACGTACTTCAAAGGCTTCTGGATGGTTCTTACCATGGGCCCGTGTAATCGCAGTAGTGTATAAATCCAGTTTTTCAAAATGGTTTGTTATTACTTCGTTAAATGTTTGTTCAGACATTATTATTTCCCTCTTTCTTGTGGTTTTTTGGTCTTAGGCCGATTTTACTTTTGATTTGACGACTGGATATCCTAAGTCTTCAATGGCTTTTTCGATATCGTTAATGGTGATCGTTTCTGAATCAAAATCTACTTTTACTTTACTGGCATTAAATAATACTTTTAAGCTATCATGATTAACCCCGTTTAATCCTTTCACCGCATTTTCAATCTTTTGCATACAAGATGGACAAGATAATGTTTCTAATTGAATAACTGCTTTTTGCATGAATTATTTCTCCTTTCATCTTATCTTTGATTTTTTTGTTTTCCCTCTTCTTCTTTACAATTTAAGTATAGCTGAGGTTCAACGAAATGAAATTGACGCAAATCAAGTTTTAAGAAAAAAGTAGGGGAGTATTTTGTTCTTCCTACCTGAATACTTCCCCTTTATCATTCGTCAAGACCGCTTTCTATTAAATTTATCCTCTCAAACGGTATCGAAGCAATCTCATACCATTCAAGATGACTACTAAGATACTTGCTTCGTGAACCAACATCCCGATTGACATATTCATCCATTCACTAAATAGTAGGCTGGCAAGTAAGACTAATACCACACCAACTGCTATGGTGATGTTCTGTTTCATGTTTCTTGAAGTTGTTTTTGTTAAGCCTAATGCGTGTGGTAAACGACTAAAGTCAGAATTCATTAAAACGACATCCGATGTTTCAATTGCAACATCTGTTCCACTTCCCATTGCGATTCCGATATCTGCTAAGGCTAATGAAGGACTATCATTCACTCCGTCACCGACAAAGGCAATGAGTTGGCCTTTTGCTTGCATTTTTTCAATATATGCGGATTTTCCTGCTGGAAGCATATGACCATGTGCTTCTGTTAACCCAAGTTCTCGAGCAACTAAATCTACGGTTCCTTGGTTGTCCCCAGAAAGAACGACAAGGTTTTTGACCCCTAGTTTTTTCAGTTTTTGAAGATCTTTTTTAACACCTGGACGGATTTGATCCCGAATACCCATCAGAACGTTTAATTCTCCGTCGACCGCAGTTAACACAAGAGAATTCCCATATTTCTCAAAGCGTTCGACATCTTTTTTAGCTTTTTCGCTTAATTTCACATTTTCCTTTTCCATTAAAGCTACGTTACCAACGGCTATACGATGAACACCTATTTTTGCTACAATTCCGCCACCTTTAACGACTTCGGTTTCTTCAACAGTATAGAAAGTTGTCTCGCCAATATCCTGTAAGACAGCTTTTGCTAGTGGGTGGTCCGATTCGCGCTCCACACTTGCTAAGTATCCTAGAATTTCTTCAGTGTTGTTGCCGTAAAATTCTTTTTCGGCAACTTCGGGGTTTCCTACTGTCAATGTTCCCGTTTTATCAAAAACGATAGTATCTACTCTGCTAAAATCATTGATAACTTCACTACCTTTTAAGAGGACACCATTACGTGCACCGTTTCCGATACCGGCAACGTTGGATACAGGAACCCCGATAACTAATGCACCTGGACATCCTAAAACAAGAATCGTGATAGCTAGTTCAATATCTTTTGAGAATAGCCAAACAATAAAACCAAGGACTAAAACAGCTGGTGTATAGTATTTTGAGAATCGATCAATAAACCGCTCTGCTTCTGATTTGGAATCCTGTGCTTCTTCCACTAATTCGATAATTCTACCAAATGTTGTATCTTCCCCTACACGGTCAGATCGAATTTGCATCGTTCCATTTTCTAAGATTGTTCCCGCAAATACTTCAGAATCGACCCTTTTGCTTACTGGAACAGACTCTCCGGTAATACTTGCTTCATTGATGTGACCTTCACCTGTTAACACGGTTCCATCTACGGGGACTTTTGCACCCGTTTTGACTAATAAAATGTCACCTTCATCTACATCATCGACATCAACTTCTTCAAATTCTCCATTTTCCATTTGCTTTAAAGCACTTTCTGGTGCCAGCTCTGTTAATTCTTTAATGGCAGAACGTGTTTTGTTCAAGGTACGTTGCTCCAAGTAAGAACCAAATAAGAATAAGAAAGTAACGATGGCTGATTCCTCATAATTTTGAATCAATACTGCCCCAATTACTGCAATGGTAACTAACACATCAATACTGACAACTTTTACTTTTAATGCCTGAAAGGCTTGAATCGCAATTGGTGCTACACCAAGAATAGATGCAATGATGAGCGACCAATTGAAAATGGCCATGTTGTCTAAGGAAAATCGTCCGAAGAATGCAAGTGCAATCAAAATTGCACTGATCAATGTAATGGAATTCTTTTTACTTAATATATATCTTTGCATGTTGATTCCCTCCAATTTCATTTTCATTTGTATTCCTTGTTGATGACTCTAGTATAGGATGTTTCTATGAAATAAAAATTGATTAGGATCAAGTTCTATTGTAAAAGTGTAAAATTATAAAAGAACAGCAAAACAAATCCAACTGTTTTACTGAATAACTGAATAACTCTTATATATTATCGAACATACAATCAAAAAAATCATTATATTGTACATCACTAGTGTTGCATAAAACTTAGAATAAATGATTTTTATACATTGTCACTTTAATCACAAGTAGTTTTCGTTAAAATTTCCAAAAAGTCAATTGCTGGCGCAAGGGATGACTTTTTCCAGAAATTTTTAGGGGTTATTTAGTTGTCGATTAGTCTATTTGCACTCTCTTTCACTTAACCAGACAATTGTCCTCCATCGTTTGAAACAACCATATTTGAGTTGAATTTCAGCGATTTTTCTTGTAAAGTTTCCATATAAGAGCACAACTCTTTTTGGTATTTGGGTTTTGGTTGACTTTACAATATCACAGCGTGTGCTCTTTTCGTATCTTTTTTACTTCACCCAACGGGTGAACAATGATTAGAGTGGTAAACGGTATTAATACGGGATAAATGCTAGTTCTGACAAATAAGTATGAATAATTCAGGTGTATCAAACTTAATTCCAAAATCACAGCTTCTTTTTCTCTAAATTATTTGTCTGCTACTTGTATGTTACGTGTGAATTTTCCCCTGTTTTTAAAGCACCGCATATACAGTAAAATCCCCCATCCACATGTGGTTGGGGGATTTGCAAGTGTTGATTTATTAACGTTTTGAGAATTCTATATTCAGAAACGAAGGATACTCAAATCCTACTAATCCTTTTATATCAGTGATTACAAAAATACTAATTCGAGGATAAAAACTCATTGGTTTGGATAAAGTTAACACCAATTAACACCATAAAATAGACTAGTCATTTATTTGAATTCTTTTTAACTATACCTAACCCAGTTGCCAAAGAAAATTGCTTTCCACGATTTATACAACTCTTGCAAATACTAATTTTTGTCGGTGATGTAATCGTCTTGCCACAAGTCAAACAGTACCTTTCCTTCTCATTATTACTATTCTTCATAATCTAGTTCTCCTTCACTTAATGAACTAAGCGATTATTACGCACCTTCAGGTCCACCTATTCGTCCTATTGAGTCTTGCAATATCCAATTGGAGTCCACTTGTACGCGGTTTGAGTCCAGTAAAATAGCCATGCCAATGTCAGCATGACTATTTTTGAAAGTTTTTAATTAATCGCTTGGTGTTCGCGCATGTTTAGTTGACGCCTCTACGATAAATTTAATTACTTGTTATGCTACATAATCAGCTGAAAACTCACACCTCCTAAATAATAGACGCACATATGCATTTAAATTAAACCGTACACCCATTCTTTAATTTTAAAATCCTATCAATATCTAATCAGCATAGTTACTCTACATACTATCTTATTTAAGTCCTATTTCGCTTCCTACACGATTAAATAGAATAATTAATGAGTTACCCGTAAATTTCAACAAGTCGACTAGGTGCTCTAAATAGCCGTCAGAAAGCCCCCATTATTTTCCTATGCTATCTAAAAATTATGTACCCTTAAACCAAAAAGCTTTTTCTTCGAAACTAAAAATCCTATGCGCTCTAATAATTAAGTACAATGTAAAATGTCATCTCAATTTGTGAAATATTTTTTTGAAAAAGTAAGCGATGAATAGCTGATACCTAGAATTTTTTAAAATCAAATAATCACTCAACAACATACAACTATTCTATATTTTATTTTTCTCTGCTATACTTCATCATGGGTAACTCCCAATAATCTATGAAAAATTATGTTTCCCAAATTTCTCGTTGCTCGTATGATGATTTCTGTCGATGAAG